>DASUYI010000472.1:0-8974 GCA_036377475.1 Steroidobacteraceae bacterium
TGCCGACCCGGGTACATGTAGCCGGCCATGTCTACGTTCATCTGCGTGGCCGTCATCGGCATCTGGCCGGTCCACACGCGCCCGTCGGTGGTCATCCATATGCTGTGACCCGACGCGTTCGTCAGGCCCATTACGCTCGAAGTCCCGGTCGTCGATGACGTGACGGTGCCCTGCCACACGCCGGTCGTGGTCTTGCTGGAGCCCGTTGTGGCGTTGTCGTTGCTCGAGGTGGATCCCGAACTGCCGTCGCCACCGCCGCCACACGCGGCCAGCGCCAACGCTGCTGCGATCGGAAAGAACAGTGTCTTCGACTTCATCGGTAATTCTCCCGGTGAGCACGATGACGCGCCAATGAAAGAGAAGGCCTCTGAAAACCAGCGGCGGGAACGTCCCCTACGGGTGATGGACTCAGTCTGGGCGATCGGTCGCTCCGAACCATTCGCGGGAAAACGTACGCCGCTGTGGATTGCCGCAGCCCTCCGGACCGACGGCGATGAACAGAAGGTTCGGTTCGCTACCGGGATCGTCGACGCCCAGCAACGTGCAATCGCGGAGATGGAGACGCTGCTCGCTTCGATGTGACCGCTGGGGCCACAGGGAGCGCTCAAATGTTTCAGCCGAGCGCGAGCATCCCGGCCGGCGCGATCAGCACCCCGAGCGCGTTCGCGCCGCAGGTTTGCGTCGAGCGGTCGGCGCGGGGCAGTAGATCTCCTGCATGAGCGCAATCACGCGAGTCACCGGGCCCGCGGGCAGCGAGTAACGGATCGACTGCGCTTCCCGGCTCGTTTCGACCAAGCCCGCCTCGCGCAGGACCGCGAGGTGCTGCGACAGCGCGGACTGGCTCAATGCGACGCGTTCGTTCAACTCGCCGACGGCCAACGAACCCTCGAGCAAATTGCAGAGGATCAGCAGCCGCTGCTCGTTGCCGAGGGTTTTCAGGAGCCGCGCCGCGTCGGCGGCGTGCTCATGCATGTCCGCTAGCCGGGAGAGGTCGGGAGTCAGGGGTGGCTGGCTTCGTCCCATGGGTCGCTCGAAACGTCCGGGGTGGGCACTATAACAGCATTGACTATATTAGAAAATACTAATAAAGTAATACCTCAACAAACCCTTCGAGAACCGCACATGACCGCCATCACGCAAGCCACGCCCGTCGCCGTCCGCACGGCGCTCGCCTCCGGCGAGATCCTGCTCGTCGATGTGCGCGAGCCGAACGAATACGCGCTCGAACGCATCGCCGGCGCATTGCTCTACCCGCTTTCCACCTTCGACCCGCGGGCCGTGCCGGCCGAGGGCCGCAAGATCGTCGTGCACTGCGCGGCGGGGCGCCGCTCGATGCAGGCCGCACAACAGCTGGTCGAGGCGGGACATGCCTCGGTCATCAACCTCGACGGTGGTCTCGCCGCGTGGAAAAGCGCGGGCCTGCCACTGATCCGCCTCGATCCTGCAACCGGCCAGGTCATGGACCCCGGCCGGATTTGAACCCAGTTGCACTGCTACAGGGAGAGCAAAGATGAGTATCGATCGCATCGTCATGGCGTTCGCCGGCACGGTGACGCTGATGAGCCTGTTGCTGGGCCTCTATGTCGACCCGAACTGGTACTGGCTCACCGCGTTCGTCGGCGCAAATCTGCTGCAGGCGTCGTTCACGCGCTTCTGCCCGCTGGCCATCGTCCTGCGCAAGCTCGGCGTGCAGCCGGGTGCCGCGTTCTGACCACTCCCGGATTCCCAGCATGGCTCCTGCGCTGACCCTGCGGCTGCGTACGGTCGCTCTCACTGTCGCGGCCGTCGCTGCGCTCGCGGCCTGCGGCCACCACCAGCCGCCCGCCACGGCGGCGGTCGTGAAGACGAGCGGGCTCGCTACGGTCGAGGTGGGCGCCGAGGCCGCACCTTCCGAGACGCTGCTCGACGGCGTCGTCGAGGCCGTCCATCAGGCGGCGCTGTCCGCACAGACCGCGGGTCGCGTCGACGAGGTGTACGTCGAGGTGGACGACAAGGTCACGCGCGGACAACTGCTGGTGCGGCTGCGCGCCGCGGAGCAGGTCGCCGGGCTCGGCGAAGCGGAGGCCGCGCTCGCAGCCGCCACCGCTCGCGACGCGCAGGCCCGCGCACAGCACGACCGCATCCGCGACATGTACGAGCGCAAAGTGGTCGCGCGCTCGACGTACGACGAAGCGCTCGCGGCACGCGACGGGGCGACGGCCGGACTGGCCGCCGCGCGGGCAGGACTGGCGGCGGCTCGCGAGGGCGTGGGCTACACCGAAGTGCGTGCACCGTACGACGGCGTCGTCACCGACAAGCGCGTGCACCCGGGCGAGACGGTCGCGCCGGGCAGCCCGCTGGTGACCGTCGCGGCGTTGCCAGCCATGCGTGTGGTCGCCGAGGTTCCGCAGAGTCTCGCGCCGGCCGTGCGTGCGAATCCGAAGGCGACCGTCTACGCGGGAGACGTACGGATCGAAGCGTCGAAGGTCACGCTGTATCCGTCGGCGCAGCCGCAGTCGGGCACGTTCAGGGCCCACATCGACCTGCCGGCCGACGCCGCACCGCTGGCGCCGGGCACGTTCGCCAAGGTCGCCATTGCGGGTGGCGAATCCAACCGGCTGCTCGTGCCGCGCACGGCAGTCGTCCAACGCAGCGAATTGCGCGCCGTGTACGTCGTGGGCGCAGACGGCCGCGTCGCGTTGCGACAGGTCCGCCTCGGCCGGACTATCGGCGACCGGACCGAAGTGATCGCGGGCCTCGAGCAAGGCGAGCACGTCGCGCGGGATCCGTCGGCCGCGGGCCTCGTCGCTCGCCAGCCGCAGGTGGCCAATGGCCACGAGTGAACGTCTCGGCCTGAGCGGCCGCATCTCCACGCTGTTCCTCGGCAGCCAGCTCACGCCGCTGCTCGGCGTTACCGCGCTGCTGCTCGGCCTGTTCGCGGTGCTCGTGACCCCGCGCGAGGAAGAACCGCAGATCAATGTGACCATGGCGAACGTGATCGTGCCGTTTCCGGGCGCGAGCGCGCAGCAGGTCGAGAGCATGGTCGCGACGCCGATGGAGAAGGTGCTCGCCGAAATCTCCGGCGTGAAGCACATCTACTCCGTGTCGCGGCCGGGTGTCGCCGTGCTGACGGTGCAGTTCGAGGTCGGGCAGGAGCGCACCTCGGCGATCGTCCGGCTGTGGAACGCAATCTACTCGAACCAGGACTGGCGGCCACCGGGCGTCGGCATCGGCCAGCCGCTGGTGAAACCGAAGGGCATCGACGACGTGCCGATCCTGAGCCTGACGCTCTGGACGCGCGATATGGCACGGGGCGCGTACGAGCTCAAGCAGGTCGCGCACGCTGTCGAATCGGAGCTGAAGCGCGTGCCCGGCACGCGCAACGTCTACACGATCGGCGGGCCGGACGAGACCGTGCACGTGACGCTCGACCCGCAGCGGCTCGCGGGCCACGGCCTCACCGTCGCCGAACTCGCGGGCGCGCTGCAGGCCGCGAACGTCGTCCAGCACGCCGGTACGCTGGTCACGCCCGACGGCGTGCTGCCGCTGCAGGCGGGAGAGTTCCTCGCCTCGCGCGACGACGTCGCACAGTTGATCGTGGCGATGCGCGACGGGCATCCGGTGTACCTGCAGGACGTCGCGACGGTCGAGTTCGGCGCCGACCAGCCCGAGCAGTACGTCACGTTCGGCACGGGGCCCGCCGCCGCCAAGGGCATCGACTTCTCGGGCACGTCGCCGGCCGTGACGCTCGCGGTGTCGAAGAAGCCCGGCGAAAACGCGATCGACGTGACGAACGCCGTGCTCGCCCGCGTCCAGCACCTGCGCGGCACCTACGTGCCCGACGGCGTGGAATTGACCGTCACGCGCAACTACGGCGAGACCGCCAACGACAAGGCGGTCAAGCTGATCCAGAAGCTGATGCTCGCGACCGCCTCGGTCGTGGTGCTGGTGTGGCTCACGGTCGGCTGGCGCGAGGCGGTGGTCGTGGGCGCGGCGGTCGTGATCACGCTCGCGGCGACGCTGTTCGCGTCCTGGGCTTATGGCTTCACGATCAACCGAGTCTCGCTGTTCGCGCTGATCTTCGCGATCGGCATCCTCGTCGACGACGCGATCGTCGTCGTCGAGAACATCCACCGGCACCTGGCGCTCCATCCGGGCGATGCCCTCGGTGACCTGATTCCGCGCGCGGTGGACGAAGTCGGCGGCCCGACGATCCTGGCGACCTTCACGGTGATCGCGGCGCTGCTGCCGATGGCATTCGTGAGCGGGCTGATGGGCCCGTACATGAGCCCGATCCCGATCAACGCGAGCATGGGGATGCTGATCTCGCTGGCGGTCGCGCTGGCGTTCACGCCCTGGCTGTCGCAACGCCTGCTCGCGCACGGTCACGCGGCCCACGGCGCAGGCGAGGCTTCGGCGAAAGACGGACGGCTGCCGCGTTTCTTCGAACGCCTGATGTCGCCGTTCCTGCGCGGCGCGGACGCACGGGCGCACCGCCACAAGCTCTACCTCGGCACGCTCGCGGCGATCGCGCTCGCCGTCTCGCTCGCGGTCGTCCAGTGGGTCGTGATGAAGATGCTGCCCTTCGACAACAAGTCGGAGTTCCAGGTGGTGCTCGACATGCCGGAGGGCACGCCGGTCGAGGAGACCGCCCGCGTGCTCGACGAACTGGCGGCGGAAGTCGCAAAGCGTCCCGAAGTCACCGACTACCAGGTCTACGCGGGCACTTCGGCCCCGATCAACTTCAACGGCCTCGTGCGGCAGTACTACCTGCGCAGCGGGCCCGAAGTCGGCGACCTGCAGGTCAACCTCGTCGACAAGCACCACCGCGACAAGAAGAGCCACGAGATCGCGCTCGAGGTCCGGCCGGTGCTCGCCGAGATCGGTCGCAGGCACGGCGGGTCGGTCAAGGTCGTCGAGGTGCCGCCCGGCCCACCGGTCCAGGCGCCGCTGGTGGCAGAGGTCTACGCGCCGTTCCAGGCGACGCGGCAGCAGCTCACCGGGGAAATTCGCAAGGTCTTCGACCAGACCGACGGCATCGTCGACGTCGACGACAGCCTGGAGTCGCCGAGTCCTCGCATCGTCGTGACCGTCGATCGCACGCGGGCCGCTCGACTCGGCGGCGACCAGGCAGAGGCGGCGCAGGCGCTGGCCGCCGCGCTGGGCGGGCTCGATGCGACGTACATGCAGATGGGCAGCGAGACCTACCCGATCCCGGTGCGGCTCGAACTCGAGGTCGCCGGCAAGGCGGACCTTGCGAGCGTGCTGGCTCTGCGCGTCCGTTCGCGGTCGGGCGCGCTCGTGCCGCTGTCCGAGGTCACGACCGTCGAGCGCCGCACCTGGGACGAGGCGATCTACCACAAGGACCTGCTGCCGCTCGCGTGGGTGACGGCGGACTCGGTCGGCCGCACCGACAGTCCGCTCTACGGCATGTTTGCGATGGTAGGCACGCTCGAGGAGGCGCTGCCCTCGGGCACGCGCGTCGAGCAGTTCTTCTTCGACCAGCCCGACGACCCGTATCGCCCGAGCGTCAAGTGGGACGGCGAATGGCAGATCACGTACGAAACGTTCCGCGACATGGGACTCGCGTACTCGGTCGGCCTCGTGCTGATCTACCTCCTGGTCGTCGCGCAGTTCGGCTCCTACGCCGTGCCGCTCGTGATCATGGCGCCGATCCCGCTCACGATCATCGGCGTCATGCCGGGCCACGCGCTGCTGCGCGCGCAGTTCACCGCCACCTCGATGATCGGCATGATCGCGCTCGCGGGCATCATCGTGCGCAACTCGATCCTGCTCGTGGACTTCGTGAACCTCGAGGTGGCGGCAGGGCGCCCGCTCGCCGACGCCGTGATCCGCGCCGCGGCCGTGCGCGCGCGACCGATCGCGCTGACGGCGGTGGCCGCGATGATCGGCGCGTTCTTCATCCTCGACGACCCGATCTTCAACGGGCTCGCCGTCTCACTGATCTTCGGGATCCTGGTCTCGACTGTGCTCACGCTGGTCCTGATCCCGATCCTCTATTTCAGCTACCGCAACCGGGCGGCCGCGAAGGCCGTCCGGACCCACAACGCATGACCCAGGGGGCAAGAGAACATGGCAAAGGTGGCAATCCTCGGCGCTGGACTCGGCGGCGTCGCTTGCGCGTACGAGATGAAAAAGATGCTTGGGCCGGCGCACGAAGTCGCGTTGATCGGCAGCTCGCCGTATTTCGAATTCACCCCATCCAATCCCTGGGTCGCGGTCGGCTGGCGGGCGCCCGAGCAGACCCGGGTGGACCTCGCGGCGCCACTCGCCGCCAAGGGCATCCGGTGGCTGCCGAAGCTCGTCGCGTCGATCGACGCACCGAACTCCCGAGTCACACTGCAGGACGGCACGGTCGACTCTTACGACTTCCTCGTGATCACGACCGGGCCGAAGCTCGCGTTCGACGAGGTGCCGGGACTCGGGCCGGACGGTCATACGTCGTCGGTCTGTACCCAGGCGCACTCGCTCGCCGCGTGGGCGAACTATCAGAATTTCGTGAGGAGCCCTGGCCCGATCGTGATCGGCGCCGCCGCAGGCGCGAGCTGCTACGGGCCAGCGTACGAAATGGCGATGATCGTCGACGCCGACCTGCGTCGTCGCAAGATTCGCGATCGCGTGCCGATCACCTTCGTCACGGCCGAACCGTACATCGGGCACATGGGCCTGGGTGGCGTCGGCGACAGCAAGGGACTGATGGAGTCCACGCTGCGCCAGCGGCACATCCAGTGGGTCACGAATGCCAAGGTGACGTCGGTCGAGGCCGGCGTCGTCAACGCGACGGAATTCACGGAGGACGGCGCTGTTCGCAAGGAGCACAGGGTTCCGTTCAAATGGTCGATGATCCTGCCGGCGTTCAAGGGCGTGGACGCGGTCGCCGCCGTGCCGGAGCTCTGCAACCCGCGCGGCTTCGTGCTCATCGACGAGCATCAGCGCAGCAGGAAGTATCCGAACATTTACTCCGCGGGCGTGTGCGTCGCGATCCCTCCGGTCGAGACGACCACCGTGCCGACCGGCGCGCCGAAGACAGGGTTCATGATCGAGTCGATGGTCCATGCGATCTGCCTGAACGTCGCGGCGGACATTGCGGGGCGGCCGGCGGAGGCGCGAGGTACGTGGAACGCCATCTGCCTCGCGGATTTCGGCGATACAGGGGCGGCGTTCGTTGCGCTGCCGCAGATTCCGCCTCGCAATGTCACCTGGGCGCGAGAAGGAAAATGGGTGCATCTCGCCAAGGTCGCCTTCGAGAAGTATTTCCTGCGCAAGGTGAAGACCGGCTCGATCACGCCGATCTATGAGAAGTACGTGCTGAGCGCGCTCGGCATCGAGGCCCTCAAGCAATGAGGACGTCGCTCGCCCGACGCGTTGCTGTCACGTTCGCCCTGGCTGCGTTCGGCTTGGCGTCGGGCGCGGCCTGCGCGGAGTCGCTCGCGGACGCATGGGCGCTTGCATTGCAGCAGGATCACGCGCTCGCGGCAGCGCGCAGCCAGGCCGAGGCCGCGTCCCTCGACGCTCAGGCGGCGCAAGGCCAGCGGTGGCCGATGGTCACTGTGAATGGCGGCTATACACAACTCGACGATTCGCCCGCGTTTGATTTTTCCTGGACAGGCCTGCCGATCACGCCGCCGGAACTGTTCCAAGACGATGCGTTGGCCACGGGTTCCGCGACGATCACCGTGCCGCTGTTCACCAGCGGCCGGATTTCGTCGAGCATCGCCGCGGCCGATGCGCGGGCGCGCGGCGCCGACGCACAGCTGGTCGCCACGACCGGCGACGTCAAGCTGGCGGTGGCCGAGGCCTACGTCGGCGTGCTGCGAGCACGCAGGGCGCTCGCGGTGGCGCAGAGCAGCGTGCAAACGCTCGAGGCACTCGCGCGCGATACGGCAAGCCTGTTCGAGCGCGAGCTGGTGCCGAAGAACGACCTCCTCACCGCGCAGGTCGCCCTGGCCGATGCGAGGCAGGATGAGCTACGGGCCGCGAACGGCGCGGAAGTGGCGCTGGCGGCCTACAACCGCCGCCTCGGCGCATCGATGGACCGCGCGGTGGACCTCGACGAAGGCGTCGAAGCGCCGGCCCGCGCCCCGCAAAGCCTGGAGGCGTTGACTGAGCAGGCGCTCGCGCGACGGAGCGAACTGGCTGCGCTCGACGCACAGGCGGAGGCGTACGGGCAGATGGCGCGGACGGAGCGCTCGCGCGTGCTGCCGCAGGTGATGCTGAGCGGAGGCTATCATTATCGGCAGAACCAGTTCCTCGACGACGAAACCGTCGGCATGGCCGGCGTCGGCGTGCAGTGGGCCCTTTTCGACGGCGGCCAGTCACGCAAGCGCGCCGCGGCGCTCGACCGCACGCGGCGTGCGACCGAGCAGCAGCGCGCTGAAGCCGAGTCCCTGGTTGCGCTGCAGGTGCGACAGGCGTGGCTGGGGTTGCAGGAAGCCCGGCAGCGCGTCGATGTCGCGGCGCACGCCGCCGAGCAGGCAGACGAGAGCCTTCGCATCGCGCAGGAGCGCTACTCGGCAGGTCTCGGCACGCAGACGCAGCTCCTCGAGGCCGAAACCTTCCGCGTGCAGGCGGTTCGCAACCGATACGACGCGGCGCTCGACGCCCAGCTTGCCGAGCTGAGCCTTGCCAGGGCCTTGGGCATGCTTTGAAGTTGCCCGGAGCAGCGCTCAACCGGGCTCGCGCAGCGCGCGACGCCCTTCGTCAGAGCGGCGTCACGACGACCGGTGCAAAACCGCCGCCGGCGGTGCGGAAATTCGTGGTCTGGCCCCGGTAGAGCCGCGCGGCGCGCAGCCATGTCTGACCCTGCACCGCATAGTTGCGGACGTCCACGCGGAGGTCGACGTCGCTGCCGTCGTCCATGCGCACCCGTCTTGACGACGTAGGCGCGATCGATTGCGCCACGTAGCGATTCGAGAGGACGTGTTCGAACGCGCCGCGCGTCAGCTTGTCGCCGCGGTATGCCGCCTTGCCGCCG
>DASUYI010000473.1:0-3566 GCA_036377475.1 Steroidobacteraceae bacterium
GAAGAACTTGAAGATCGGGCCGCGGTAGCGGATCGACTTCACCTTGCTGCGGTCGAGCCACGGCAGGAGCACGAACAGCACGACCGCGAAGCCCATCAGCAGCGCACCGAGCGACTTGCTCGGGACCGCACGCAGGATCGCGTAGAACGGCGTGAAGTACCACACCGGCGCGATGTGCGGCGGCGTCTGCAGGGAGTTCGCCGGCTCGAAGTTCGCGTGCTCGAGGAAATACCCGCCCATGGTCGGCGCGTAGAAGATCACCAGCGCGAACAGGATCAGGAAGACGCCGACGCCGACCGTGTCCTTGACCGTGTAGTACGGGTGGAACGGGATGCCGTCGAGCGGCAGGCCGTCCGGGCCCTTGACCTTCTTGATCTCGACGCCGTCGGGGTTGTTCGATCCCACCTCGTGCAGCGCCATCAGGTGCGCGATCACCAGGAACACGAGCGCGAACGGGATCGCGACCACGTGCAGTGCGAAGAAGCGGTTCAGCGTGACGTCGGAGATGTAGTAGTCGCCGCGAATCCACTCGGTCAGCGAGTCACCGACGTACGGGATCGCGCCGAACAGCGACACGATCACCTGCGCGCCCCAGTAGGACATGTTGCCCCAGGGCAGCAGGTAACCCATGAACGCTTCGGCCATCAGCGCGAAGTAGATCAGCATGCCGAAGATCCACAGCAGCTCGCGCGGCTTCTGATACGACCCGTACAGCAGCGCGCGGAACATGTGCAGGTAGACGACGATGAAGAACGCCGACGCGCCGGTCGAATGGATGTAGCGGATCAGCCATCCCCACTCGACGTCGCGCATGATGTATTCGACCGAGTTGAAGGCCTCGGCCGACGACGGTTTGTAGTTCATCGTCAGGAAGATCCCGGAGAGGATCTGGATGACGAGCACGAACAGCGCGAGCGAGCCGAAGTAGTACCAGAAGTTCATGTTCTTCGGCGCGTAGTACTCCGACACCTGCGACTTCCACAGCGCCGTGAGCGGGAAGCGCTCGTCGATCCACGCCGTCAGCGCCGCGAGGCGCCCGTTGCCGGTCCTGGCGGCGACCTTGTCTGCGGCGGTGCCCATCACGCTTCCCCTTTCTCGGCGCCGATCAGGATCCGCGTGTCGCTCACGAACTGGTGCGGCGGCACCGGCAGGTTGGTCGGGGCCGGCACGTCCTTGAAGACGCGACCGGACATGTCGAACTTGGAACCGTGGCACGGGCAGAAGAATCCGCCCGGCCAGTCCGGCGAGACGGTCACGTCACCCGGCGTGAACTTGTCGAGCGGCGCACAGCCGAGGTGCGTGCAGACCCCGACGAGCACGAGGTACTCGGGATTGATCGCGCGGGCCGGGTTCTTCGCATAGTCGGGCTGGTCCGATTCGGCCGAGTCGGGATCACGCAGCTGGTCGACGACGCCCTCGAGCTGCGCGAGCATCTGCGGCGTGCGGTGGACGACGAAGATCGCCTTGCCGCGCCACTCCACCTTCAGCATCGCGCCGGGCTCGAGCTTGCCGATGTCGACCTCGACCGGCGCGCCCATGGCCTTGGCGCGGGCGCTCGGCTTCCAGGAGGCCAGGAACGGCGCGGCGACGAACGCTGCGCCGACGGCGCCGGTCGCGACGGTGGCAATGGTCAGGAACTGGCGTCTGCCAGAATCGACTGCTTCGGTCATCCAGCTCTCTCCTCGGCGTCCGGCCGCCGCTGCCTGCTGCAGCGACTGACCCGCCGTCGGGTCCATCGATCGATCGGAACGAAACGGTGACTGCCGTCGCGAGTTATCCCCATGATCCGCGCCGGGCAACAACACATTATAGAGGTTGTGGGCAGAGCGGCGGGAGGGGTGGTGAAGAAGGGGCTAGGGGATAGGGGTTAGGGGATAGTCAAGAGGACGCAGCTTCACGCCATCGTTTCAGTCCGAGCCGACCATTCCGGCACTATCCCCTATCCCCTATCCCCTCACCCTGTCGTTCATCCGCTTGATCTGCGCCCCGAGGCCCTGCAGCTTCTGTTCGATGTGCTCGTAGCCGCGGTCGATGTGGTAAATCCGCTCCACGTCGGTCGTGCCCTCGGCGACCAGCCCGGCCAGCACGAGGCTCGCCGACGCCCGCAGGTCCGTCGCCATGACCGGCGCGGCCGTCAGCTTCGGCACGCCCTTGATGATCGCGGTATTGCCCTCGAGCCGGATGTCCGCGCCCATGCGCCGCATCTCGAGCATGTGCATGAACCGGTTCTCGAAGATCGTCTCGACGATCGTGCCGACGCCGTCGGCGACGGTGTTGAGCGCCGCGAACTGGGCCTGCATGTCGGTCGGAAAACCGGGGTGCGGCGCGGTGCGGATGTCGACCGACTTCGGCCGGCGCCCGCGCATGTCGACCTCGATGAAGCCGTCGCCGCGCGTCACGGTGGCGCCGGCCTGCTCGAGCTTGTGCAGGACGGCGTCGAGGTGTTCGGCGCGGGCGCCGCGCGCGCGCACCCGCCCGCTCGTGATCGCGCCCGCCAGCAGGTACGTGCCCGCCACGATGCGGTCGGGCAGCACCTCGTAGTGCGTGCCGTGCAGCTTCTCGACACCGTCGATCACGATCGTGTCGGTGCCGTGGCCCCGGATCTGCGCCCCCATCGACATTAGGAACTGCGCGAGGTCGACGATCTCGGGCTCGCGCGCCGCATTCTCGAGGATCGTCTGTCCTTCGGCGAGCGTCGCCGCCATCATCAGGTTTTCCGTGCCGGTCACGGTCACCGTCTCCATCACGATGCGCGCGCCCCTGAGACGGTCCGCCCGCGCGCGGATGTAGCCGTTCTCGATGTGCACCTCGGCGCCCATCGCCTGCAGGCCCGCGACATGGATGTTGACCGGGCGCGCGCCGATCGCGCACCCGCCCGGCAGCGA
The DNA here is from genome assembly GCA_036377475.1 of Steroidobacteraceae bacterium. Taxonomy (GTDB): domain Bacteria; phylum Pseudomonadota; class Gammaproteobacteria; order Steroidobacterales; family Steroidobacteraceae; genus RPQJ01. Next base: position 2,886 of record DASUYI010000473.1, read on the forward strand.
CACGTCCGCGCGACCGTGCTTCGCGACCAGCGGCCCGAGCACGAGGATCGCTGCGCGCATGGTCTTGACGAGTTCGTACGGTGCGAAGGTTTCCTTCGTGGTGGTCGGGTCGACCTCGACGCGCATGCGCTCGTCCACCGTCACGCTCGCACCCATGCGGCCGAGCAGGCCGATCATCGTGGTGACGTCGTGCAGGTGCGGGACGTTCGCGATCGTGACCGGGCCGTCGGCGAGCAGCGCACCCGCGAGGATCGGCAACGCCGCGTTCTTGGCGCCGGAAATGCGCACCTCGCCGTCGAGCGGCGCGCCGCCCCGGATCTGGAGTTTGTCCAAGGCCTCGCTCCCGTCAGCGCTGCGCGGCGCCGCCGCGTTCCGCCTGCCATTCGGCCGGCGTGTACGCCTGGATCGACAGCGCGTGGATCTCGCGACCCATGCGTTCGCCGAGACCCGCGTAGACCATCTGGTGGCGCTGGATCGAGCGCTTGCCCTCGAACTGGGGTGCGACGACCACCGCCTCGAAGTGCGTGTCGTCGTCCGTCAGCACGCGGACCTGCGCGCCGGGCAACCCCGTCTGGATCATCTGGGTGATTTCGTTGGCCGTCATGGGGTGGATCCGCCCGGGAAAAGGGAAGCCCGCGATTTTAAAGGAGATGGGCGGCTGTAGGCTGTAAACTGTTTGTT
>DASUYI010000474.1:0-6805 GCA_036377475.1 Steroidobacteraceae bacterium
GAATCGTCGCCCAGTGACGCTGGAGATTGCGTTCGTGCTCGTCGCGGCGTTCGGCGCGGGCTTCATCGACGCGATGGCCGGCGGCGGCGGCCTCGTACAGTTGCCCGCGCTGTTCGCGGCTTTCCCGACCGCGCCGCACACGACCTTGCTCGGCACCGGCAAGCTCGCCGGGCTGGCCGGCACGACGAGCGCGATCGCGCGCTTCATCCGGCACGTCAGCGTCGACTGGAAGCTCGTGCTGTCGGCGGCCGGCGGGGCGTTCGTGGCCGCACTTGCGGGCGCCTGGTTCGCGACCATGTTCTCGCCCGAGCGGTTTCGCACGCTGGTCCCCGCGCTGCTGACCGTCGTGCTGCTGTACACGCTGCTGCATCGCGACCTGGGCCGCGAGCACCGACCCAGGAACTACGGGCGACACGGTCACTGGCTCGCCGCGACGAGCGCCGGCGCGATCGGCCTGTACGACGGCTTTTTCGGCCCCGGCACCGGCAGCTTCCTGGTCTTCCTGTTCGTCCGCGTGTTCGGCCTCGATTTCCTGCACGCCTCGGCGTCCGCGAAAATCGTGAATGCCTCGACCAACGTCGCGGCGATCATCCTGTTCGGACTCACCGGCGAGCTGTACTGGCTGCTGGGCCTGGCGATGTCAGTCTGCAACGTCGTCGGCGCCCAGTTCGGCAGCCACCTCGCCATCCGCAAAGGCAGTGCGCTGGTGCGCCGGGTCTTTCTGCTCATCGTCGGCTCGCTGATCGCCAAGACCGCATGGGACGCCCTCCGACTGCACGTGTGACCGGTTCGGCCACCGACAGCGCCTGCGCGCGACCGCTAGAATGTGCGGCGACGCGCGAACACCGAAGGATCGATTGCGGAAGGATCGATTGCGACCATGGACGCCGACTGGACCACGTTTGCCGGCATTGCACTCGGCATCGGCCTCGCCGCGGCGACGGGGTTCCGCGTGTTCCTGCCACTGCTGATTGCAGGGCTCGCCGCGCACTTCGGTCACCTGCCGCTGTCCGAGCATTTCGAATGGCTCGGGACGACACCGGCGCTGATCATGCTCGGGACGGCGGCGGCGGCCGAGATCTTCGCGTATTACATCCCGGGGGTCGACCACGCGCTCGACGTCATTGCGGGGCCTGCCGCGCTCGTCGCCGGCGTGGTCGCGAGCGCGGCGGTCATGACCGACCTGCCGCCCGGCGTGCTCTGGCCGGTGGCGATCATCGGCGGCGGCGGCATCGCCGGGCTCGCCAAGGGCAGCACGGCGCTGGTGCGCGCGAAATCCGGCGTCGTGACGGGCGGGCTCGCCAACCCGATCGTCTCGACCGCCGAAACGGTCGGCGCCACCGGCATCACGTTGTTCGCACTCGCGCTGCCGATCGTGGCGCTCGTCGTGATCGTGGCGTTGCTCGTCTGGCTGGTGCGCCGGGCAAGGCGGCTGTTCGGCCGGCGTGGCCAGCTGGCGAGCCCCGATACCGTCCCGCTCGAGCCGAAGCGCTGAGCGCCGACGCGCGGTGCTCGTGTCGAGGCCACGGCAGCGCAGTCGAATCCGGCCCTACAATCGACGCCCTATGTGCCTGCTCGTGCTCGCCTGGAACGTCCATCGTCGCTATCGGCTCGTGCTGGCCGCCAACCGCGACGAATTTCACGACCGCCCGGCCGCGCCGCTCGGCTGGTGGCAGGACACGAAGGGCATCGTCGCGGGACGCGATCTCCGCGGCTCCGGAACGTGGATGGGCGCCGCGCGTTCCGGTCGGTTCGGCGTCGTGACGAATTTTCGCGACCTCGAACCGCCGCCGACGCCCGATGCACCCTCGCGCGGCGAACTCGTGCCGGGGTTCCTGGCCGACACGACGTCGCCGCAACGATACCTCGATGAACTCCACGGTCACGCGGCGCGCTATGCCGGATTCAACCTGCTGGTGGGCGACGCCGACGCCCTGCATTACTACTCGAACCGCAACGGCGTGACGTCCACGCGGCTCACGCCCGGCGTATACGGGCTCAGCAACCACCTGCTCGATTCGCCCTGGCCCAAGGTGGTGCGCACCCGCGAACGCCTGGGTGCGCTCGCACGCCACGATGCACTCGACGCGAACCGGCTGTTCGAACTGCTGGACGACCGCACGCCGGCCGACGACGACCAGATCGTCGGGACGGGACTGCCGCCCGATTGGGAACGCGCCCTCTCGGCGCCGTTCGTCGTGCACGGGCGGTATGGCACGCGCTGCTCGACACTGCTGTTCATCGAGCATGGCGGCCGCGTCACGTTGCACGAGCGTCGTTTCGACGCGGCCGGCCGCCAGACTGGCGCCACACGCTGGCAGTTCGACGCCGAGGCCGCACCCGACCGCCGGGTCGAATCCGGGTACGAAGACGCGGCGGAAAGGAACGCGCTCCACGAGAAGTTCGACACGTCGACCGAATGAGCGCCCCGCTCGGTGTCCTCACGCGTCTCGGCCGTTTCGCCAGCCTGATCTGCCTGGCGAGCGTGCTCGGCTGGCCCGGTCCCGGCGCGGGCGCGCCGCGGCTGAAGGAACGCATCGAGCTCGACATCGTCGGCGTGCCGGACGACATCGCCGCCAACGTGCGCGGGTACCTCACGCTGACGCGGTACTCGACCCGCGAGGACCTCACGGACCCGCAGGTGCGCCGCCTCGCAGACCGCGCCGTCGACGAGGCCACCGACGCGCTGCGGCCGTTCGGTTACTACTCGCCCAAGGTCCGCAGTCGAACCACCCGGGACGAGCCGAACTGGATCGTGCGCCTGCGCATCGACCCGGGCTCACCCGTGCGCATGCGGACGGTCGACGTCGCGATCGAAGGCCCCGGTGCCAAGGATCGGGAGCTCGTCACGATCGCCGGCAACTCGACGCTCAAGCCGGGCGCCCGTCTCGACCACACGGCCTACGAGTCGCTCAAGGCGTCACTGATGCGCAGCGCGCGCGATCGCGGCTATCTCGATGCGACGCTGACGCGCCGCGAGCTGATCGTGAACCCCACGGAGGGCATCGCCGACGCCCGGCTCACACTGGTGACGGGCGGTCGGTACGAGTTCGGCGCACTCGAGATCGAGCAGGACGTGATCGAGGACAAGCTGCTGCGTGGCTTCCTGCGCTTCTCGCCCGGCCACCCGTATTCGCCGAGCGAGCTCACCAACACCCAGTACGCGCTCGAGGACAGCAGCTACTTTTCGTCGGTGGCCGTCACCCCCGGCGACCGCGATCCCAAGACGCTCACGGTTCCGGTCCGGATCCACGCCGAACCGATCAAGCGTGATCGGTATGGTGTCAACGTCGGCTACGGCACCGACACGGGTGTGCGCGGCCAGTTCACCTGGGACAATCGCCGCGTCAACCGTCGCGGTCACCGCATGCGCGCCGAGCTCACGGTCTCCGAACTGCGGTACGAGGCCGCCGCGCGCTACGTGATCCCGGTCGGCGACCCGAGCCTCGAGAAGCTCGAGTTTTCACTCGCGCACATCAACGAGGACATCGGCGACCTCGAGAGCGAACGCGTCGAGCTCACCGGCGGCCTGACGCAGGTGTTCGGCCGCTGGCAGCAGGTCCTGTTCCTGCGGCTCAACCGCGAAATCACGGGATTTCCCGACGGCACCGAGGAAGATGCGCTGCTGCTGATCCCCGGCATCAGCTACGCGAGCCTGCCGCCAAATTTCCTGACCGGCTGGGTGCGCGACGCCGCCTACTACGCCGAACTCTCGGGAAGCCCGCAATCGCTCGGGTCCAATGCGTCCTACCTGCGGTTCTACGGCCGCGCCGAGCGCGTCTGGAAACTCGGCGGGCCGTGGTACCTGCGCACGCGCGGCGAGGTCGGCACGAGCTGGATCAACGAGTTCTCGGAGCTGCCCGCGTCGCAACGCTTCTTCGCAGGCGGCGACCGCAGCGTGCGTGGCTTCGGCATCAACGAGCTGAGCCCGCCGCTGGACCCCGAAAAGACGTCCGGGTCCACCTCGACCACCGACGGCGGCGGCGGCGAGCACAAGCTCGTCGGCAGTCTCGAGCTCGAGCGCGATTTTCCGCGCAACTTCCGCGGCGCGGTGTTCTTCGACATCGGCAATGCGTTCAACGACTGGGACACGCCGATGGAATACTCGGTCGGCGTGGGCGCACGCTGGAAGCTGCCGATGCTGATGATCGGCCTTGACGTCGCGCAGGCATTGTCCGAGGACGGCATGAAGCCGCGCGTGCACCTCAACATCACGCAGGTGCTCTAGCGTGGGTCGGCGCCTGGGGATCATCGTCGCGGTCGTCACGCTGCTGCTGGTCGCCGTGCTCGCGGTGCTCGTACAGCGCCTGCTCTACACGCAGGGGGGACTCGAGTTCGCGCTGCGCCAACTCGACCGGTTGCAGGGCGTGCGGATCGAGACCACGGGCGCGCGCGGCACGCTGGCGGGACCGCTCGACGTCGACCGGATCGTGGTCGATCACGAAGCGCTGCACCTGGAGGCGCACGACCTGCACGTCGCGGTGCAGTCGCGCCCGCTGCTGGCCGGGACCGTGCGCCTGCACGACCTCTCGATCGGCCGGCTTTTCGTGCGACTCAAGGAGCGGCCCGAGCGACCGAAGACGCCACCTCGCTTCCTGCCCGCAGGGGTTCGCATCGAGGCGCCTTCGTTTCGCATCGGCCCGTCCGAGGTGACCCTGCAGGGCGGCCGGAAGCTCGTCGTGAACGAAGCCACGGGGTCCCTCGCGCTGACGCGCTGGAGGCTCGACGTCGATCCACTCGACGCGCGCGGGCCGGACGGCGGCATCGCGGGCTCGCTCGCGCTGCGGGCGACCGAGCCGCTCGGGTTGCGCACGAACCTCCGCGGGGAGTGGCACTTCCCGGAGGACGCGTTCGACTATCGGTTCCGCGTCGAGACGCGCGGCAAGCTCGACCGCCTCGGCGCCGAACTCTACCTCGACGCCCCGGCCAAGCTGAGCTTCTCCGGCACGCTGCTCGACCTGACGGAGAATCCACGCGCACGCGGCACCTTTCGCCTGGCCGAATTCGACGGCTCGCCGTGGCTGCCGCCCGAACGGATCCCGCAGCTGACCGGCACGATCGCGCTCGCGGCCGGCCGCAACGGGGTCGGCTTCGACGGCACGCTGACCTCGCCGGCGCTGCCGGGACAGCAGGTGCGCCTGCAGGGTAGCGGCCGTTTCGCCGAGCGCGTGCTCGAGATCGCCAGCTTCCGGGCATGGCTGCCGCGAATCGGGCTCACATTCACGTCGAACGGGCGCGTCGAACTCGCCGCGCCCGACGCCCCCGAGGGCACGCTGCCCCACCTGGCGCTCTCCGGCGAGTGGACGGCGCTGCGCTGGCCGCTCGACGAACGCGAGACGCCCGTCGTCGTGAGTCCGCAAGGCGTGTACACGCTCGAAGGATCGGTGCCGTACGCATTCAAGACACGCGCGGAGGTCGAAGGCAGCGCGCTGCCGCGAGTCAGCTTCGAAGCCACGGGTGCGCTCGACAAGCAATCGCTCATGCTCGAGCGTCTCGACGGTTATGCGCTGCGCGGACGCATTGGCGCCCGTGGCCGGCTGCAATGGACCGGGCCGCAGCCTTGGGGCTTCGACGTCGACGCGCGTTCGCTCGCGATCCATGAATTGCGCCCCGGCGTGAACGGGACGATCAGCGCGCGCGGCACGATCGCCGGCGCAGGACTCACGGCGGCGGCGCCGTGGACCGCGCGGCTCACGTCGCTGTCGGGAACGATGTTCGGCCGCCCGCTGACCGGTCGCGGCGAGATCGCACACCGCGACCGCATCTTCGAGCTGCGCGACGTGCGCATCGCCAACGGGCCGTCGTTCGCGGACGTGCGCGGCCGCGTCGGCGCAGAGATGCTCGACCTCGACTGGAACCTCGATCTGCGGTCGCTCGCGATCGTTGCGCCCGGCATGAGCGGCCAGCTCGTGTCGCGCGGCAGCGCGCGCGGCTCGCCACGACGACCGCAAATGACCGCCACGGCGCACGCGCAACGCTTCGCGTACGCGGGCCTGACGGTCAACGAGGTCGCCGCCGACATCGACCTCGACAGCAGCGATCGCCGGCCGTCACGCATTGAAGTCAACGCGAGCTATGCGGCGACGGGCATGCTCGACTTCGACTCCATTCGTATCGGGCTCCAGGGCCTCGTCAGTGACCACGACCTCGTGGTCGCTTTCACGTCGCCAGGCAACCCGGAGCGAAGGATCGCCGAGTTCCAGGGCCGGATCGGGGCCGAGGGCGGGCTCGACGTGGCGACCAGGGCCTGGTCCGGGGACCTGACGCAGGCAAACGTCGAATTCGCCGAGGGCGACAAGGCCAGTCTCATCCAGCCGGCATCGATCAGCCTCGGTCCGGACTTGCAGCGTTCCGCGCCGTTGTGCCTGCGCACGGCCGACGATGCGCGATTGTGCATCGAGGGTGAGCATCGGCCGGCCAGGTCGTGGCGAGTCATTTACAGCCTGCAGGATTGGCCGCTCAAGCGGCTGCTGCGCACGATGCTCGGCTGGCGCGAGTTCGACGGGCGGTTGCAGGCGAGCGGCTGGGCCGAGCAGGAGCCCGGCAAGCCCTGGGTGGGCGGCAGCACGGTGCTCGTGCACGAGCCGGCCTTCGACATGCCGCGCAACAAGTTCCGCACCGAGCGCATCCAACTCGGCAGCAGCCGCGTCGACGTCTACGTCGAGCCGAGCGAGATGCGCGCGGAAATGAACTTCGAGGTGGACGAAACGACGAGCCTGCACGGGGAAGCGGTCGTCGACCGTCGTAAAGATCTGCTCGAATCGCCGGTGCGCGGACAGGTCGTCGGCCGCTCCGAGGTCATCAA
>DASUYI010000475.1:0-6272 GCA_036377475.1 Steroidobacteraceae bacterium
CTGGAACACCGCCTGGCGTTTTTCGCGGTCGATCACGTCCATCACGAGCGTGCCGACGTTGTAACGCCGCGTGGTCACTTCCGTTCCACCGTAGCCGTACGGCGCACCGTACCAGCCACGATAGCCCCACCCCGGACCGTACATCGGCGCGGGCGTGGATTCGATGTCCGTCTTTTCCTCGAGCTTGCCCTTGAAGTTGATGACGAGGTCGGGATTGTCGGAACGCGTGTACCCACGCGACTCCATCTCGCGCGTCGCCGCCGCCTGCATCGTCTGCATGGCGAGCGTGCGGAACTCCGCGGTGTTCGCGCCCGACTGCGCGACGAATCCGAACGTGCGGTACTTGCCGAAGTCGGTCGACCGGTCGTAGTCGGCGCGGATGTCCGGCCCGCTCGCACACCCGCTCGCGAGCAGCGCAACGGCCACGAGGGCCGAGGTCACGTGCCGGCGTTGCGAAAATCGCGAAGAAATCTGCATGGTCGATGTCTCCTGTTGACTCACTGGGCCAGCGGGACGCCGCGGACCGCGGGCAGGCGCAGCAGGGCGTCGAGCTTGTTCTCGATCTGCACGAAGCGCAGCACCTTGGTGTCCGGCAGCACCTTGGCCATCCGCTTCGAATAATCCTTGATCAGCCGGTTCTCGTCGTCCCGGAGCGCGAGCCAGTCCTTCAGGATGCCTTTCGCGGCGTCGTCGGTCATCGAGTCGTAGTTGGACGCATACGTGTTCAGCAACTCGACCGCACGATCGGCGAGCTTCTTGCGTTCGACCTGGTACGCGTCGTAGACGGGCGTGAACGCGGCGACCTGTGCGTCGTCGAGCGCCATGCTCTTCAGCACGACCGTGCGACGGTCGGTCTGGATCTGGGCGAGCAGCTGCTGCTGGTCGTCCACCGTCGACTGGGCCGCGGCGACGAATGGCGAGGCGAGGGTGACGAACGCCGTGACGGCCATGGCGAACAACATGGGCTTGCGGTGGTGCATGTGCGATCTCTCCATGAAGAAACTATGCGGGCGCCGACGCTCAGCGCGCGAGCGGGATCAGCGAATACATGTTGGCGGCGAGGATGTTATCGATGCGGTCCTGCAGTTGCACGTACCGCAGCGCCTTCACGCTCGGCAGCGCCTGCTGCACCTTCTTCGCGTATTTCTGCCGGAGCGTGAACGCGTCCTTGTCGAGCTTGAGCCGCGTCGCGAGCATCTCGCTCGCGTCGCCGTCGGTGAGCGCGTCGTATTTCGCGGCATAGGCGTCCAGCAACTGGAGGCGCGCGTCGGTGACTTTTTTCATCTCCGCTTCGTACTGGTCATAGATCGGCCAGAACGCCTCGCTCTCGTCGTCGGTCAGCGCGAGGTTCTGCGCATAGACCGCACGTCGGTCCGTCTGGATCTGCCTGATGATGATCTGTTCGTCGGCCTTGACGCTGTCTTGCGCCAAGGTGACGTTGGGGGTGGCGACGATGAGGAGGGTCAGCGCCAGCGAAGCGAGTCTCATGGAGAACTCCTGCCTTTCCTGATGGTGGAATGTTGTAAGTCGTGGCTTACGACGTCGGCGCCCCCGCCGTCCCTCGCGAGCCGGTACAATTCTCGCATGGCTGCGCCCAATGATGCAGAGCTGCATGCGCTCGCGGCGTCGCTCGCCCAGCGCCTGGTTGCGTCCGACCGGACGATCGTCACGGCCGAGTCCTGTACCGGCGGCTGGGTCGCCAAGGTCTGCACGGACCTGCCGGGCAGTTCGCGCTGGTATCTCGGCGGGATCGTGTCGTATGCCAACACCTCGAAGACCGACGTGCTCGGCGTCTCTCCCTCGCTGTTGCAGACGCATGGCGCCGTGAGCGAACCGGTGGTGCGTGCGATGGCGCAGGGCGCGCTCGAGCGCCTCGGCGGCGACTTGTGCGTCGCCGTGAGCGGCATTGCGGGGCCGGACGGCGGCACGCCGGACAAACCGGTCGGCACCGTGTGGTTCGCGTGGGCGCGCCGCCTGCCCGGCGACGGCTGCGACGTCACGGCGGCCTGCGAAGTGCTGCCCGGCGATCGCGAATCGGTCCGTCGCTGGGCCGTGCAGAGGGCGATGGCCGGTCTGCTGGAACGATGACCGACCGCCTGTTCTTCGCGTTCTGGCCCGACGACGCCTTGCGGGACCTGCTGAGACGCCGGGTGCCGCCTTTGCTCGAGGGCGTTCGCGGCAAGGCCCAACGACCGGACCAGTGGCACGTCACTGCCGAATTCCTTGGGCCCGTGCCGGCCGATCGGCAACCGTCGGTGTGGGCGGCGGCCGATCGCATCGACGGTGTGCCGTTCACGATCGAGTTCGACCTGCTCGACCATTGGCGCCGGCCACAGGTGTTCTGCCTGTCGGCTTCATCGACACCCGCGCCGCTCGCGCGACTCGTCATCGAAATGCGGGCTGCGCTGCTCGCAGAGGGCTTCGTGCCTGAATCGCGCGACTACCGTCCGCACGTCACGCTGGCACGGAAGGCGCGCACGGCGCCCAAAGGGACATTGCCCGATCCCATTGCCTGGCCCGTCGACCGCTTTGCGCTCGTGCGCTCGCAGACCGATCCCGCGGGCTCACGCTATGAGCCTCTGCGGTGGTGGAATCTGCGCGGCTGAGAATCCGGCGATTCAGGGGAATTTTCCGCCTGCCGGGCCGGGGTCGCTGTGGAATAATGCAGCCCTCCCGCTGATCCCTTTCACGCACGGGCTGACCGGGGCCCCGCGCACCAACCACGGGCAAGGTAAATGGAAGAAAACCGCAAGAAGGCGCTCGTCGCAGCGCTTGGCCAGATCGAGAAGCAGTTCGGCAAGGGCTCCGTCATGCGCCTCGGCGACGCCTCGTCGACCTACGACGTCGAAGCCGTCTCCACGGGCTCGCTCGGCCTCGACGTCGCGCTCGGCGTCGGTGGCCTGCCCCGCGGCCGCGTCATCGAGATCTATGGTCCCGAATCGTCGGGCAAGACCACGCTGGCCCTGACCGCGATCGCCGAAGTGCAGCGCAACGGCGGCACCGCGGCCTTCGTCGATGCAGAGCACGCGCTCGACCCGGCGTACGCCGAAAAGCTCGGCGTCAACGTCAACGAGCTGCTCGTGTCCCAGCCGGACAACGGCGAGCAGGCGCTCGAGATCACGGACATGCTGGTCCGCTCCGGTGCGGTGGACATCGTCGTGGTCGACTCGGTCGCGGCGCTGACGCCGAAGGCGGAAATCGAGGGCGAGATGGGCGAGATGCAGATGGGGCTGCAGGCCCGCCTCATGTCGCAGGCGCTGCGCAAGCTCACCGGCAACATCAAGCGCTCGAACACGATGGTCGTGTTCATCAACCAGATCCGCATGAAGATCGGCGTCATGTTCGGCAACCCCGAGACGACCACGGGCGGCAACGCGCTCAAGTTTTACGCCTCGGTGCGCCTGGACATCCGCCGTATTGGCGCGATCAAGTCGGGCGAGGAGGTCGTGGGCAACCAGACGCGCGTCAAGGTGGTCAAGAACAAGGTCGCGCCGCCGTTCCGCGAGGCGGAGTTCGAGATCATGTACGGCAGCGGCATCTCGCGCGAAGGCGAGATCATCGAGATGGGCGTGGCGCAGAACCTGATCGAGAAGTCGGGCTCCTGGTATTCGTACAAGGGCGAACGGATCGGCCAGGGCAAGGAAAACGTCCGCGAATACCTGAAGCAGCACAAGGACACCGCGAAGGAGATCGAGGGCGCGCTGCGCGCGAAGCTGCTCGTGCCGAAGAAGGGCGAGGCGGTCACGGGTGAGGCGGCGACCGAGGACTGAGGCCGGGGCCGCCGCCGTCGAGGCAGACGAACGCACTGTCCGCACGGCCGCGCTCGCGCTGCTGGCGGGGCGCGATTTCAGCCGGCACGAACTGACCGGGCGCCTGCTCCGCAAGGGGTACGGCGCCCAGGTCGTCGACGCAGCCGTGGCGGCCCTCGTGCAGGAAGGCTTCCTGCGCGAGCAACGCTACGTCGAGCAGTACATCGTCCACCACGCCGGCCGGGGCCACGGCCCCGTCCGCATCCGCATCGAACTGCGCGAAAAGGGCGTCGCGGCGGAGGCCATCGACGAGGCGCTCGAGGCGGCCGAGACCGACTGGGTCCACTCTGCGCGCGAAGCGCGACGCCGCAAGTTCGGACTGTCGCCGCCGGGCGACTACCGCGAACGGGCACGACAGGCGCGGTTCCTACAATATCGCGGGTTTTCTTCGGAACAGATCCGGGCCGCCCTCGGCCCCGGCGAAGACGACGACTCCGACCGGTCCACGTAGCAGCCGTTGCGGCGGAACTGGGATTCGCCGGTCAACCGATCGGCGCCGTGAGGTACGACACGGCGCCGGCGACCAGCATCAGGAGCAGCACGGCCTGCGACGCGTGGATCGAGGCGGAGCGACGGATGATGCCCGGCACCAGGATTACGGCGACCGCGGCACGCATGAGGTCGTTGCGTGAGGAGAAACCGCCGTCGCCGAGCACGTGGTGCTGGGCGACCGTGGAGATGATCAGCGCCGCGAGCAGCAGGGACTGCGACCAGTGTGCGTGCCGGTAGTAATACTCCCGCATGTCGTGATTCCGTTCCGTCTCGAGTTCCGGCACCGCCAGGTGGCTGATCAGGTAGAGCAGGATCGGCACGCAGAGCAGCAGCAGGACCTGCAGGATGGTCCACGGCGCATGACGTGCAAACTGCCACAGTCCGAACCAGCTCACGACGTGCGCGACGAAGATCAGGAGCAGCCAGCACGTGTGGACCCAATAGAGCCGCACCCGGTCCCTCGCCTCGATCAGCTGGCCGACGCTGCGGACGAGCAGCGAGACCCCGAGGCCCGCCACGATCGAGTAGAGCGCCAGCAGGAATTCGAACGCAGTCATGGGAACCGTCCCGTTGCTTGTCTATAGTTGACCTCGAGTGTCAACTTGCCAGTCACCGTCGGATCCCGAAGCGGCTGCGCACGACGAAGCTGCAGCCGGTCGGGTCGCCCTGCGCCCAGGCGAGCCAGAACCGCACTCCGCTCGCCACGCGTTCGACCCCCGGTTCGAGCGGCTCGATGACGGCCTCGATCGCCCGGATCAGTCTGGCCTCGAGCGAGCGCGACACCGCGAGCAACAACTCGTCGCTGCGCGTGAAGTAATTGTAGAACGTCCCGCGCGCGACGCCGGCTGCGCGGATGAAGTCGTCGATGACCGGGGCGTCCGGACCCTTTTCCGCGAACACGCGCATCGCCGCGGCAACGATACGGGCGTGGGTGCGTGCACGACGTTCGCGGCCGACCAGGGTGCGGTGGTTCGTGACGCGCGTCGAGCGCTTGCTGCGGCTGGTTTTCACGACGGCTCGATTCGTTCGCGGCATCTTAGCCTGCGAACGTGCAAAACCGGCACGATTACTACAATATCGCAGGTTTTCCGCGGATCAGATCGGGGCCCCCTCGGCCCTGTCGCACACGAACCCGACCATGACCAGCAGCAGCACCCTGACGCCCCCGGCCAAGTTCATGACGAGCGCGCAACTGCGCGCGGCCTTCCTCGATTTCTTCCGTGAGCGCGGGCACGCGGTCGTGCCGTCGAGTTCGCTCGTACCCGGCGACGACCCGACGCTGCTCTTCACGAACGCGGGCATGGTCCAGTTCAAGGACGTCTTCCTCGGCAAGGAGAGCCGCAGCTACGTGCGCGCGGCGAGCTCGCAGCGCTGCGTGCGCGCGGGCGGCAAGCACAACGACCTCGAGAACGTCGGCTACACGGCCCGTCACCACACGTTCTTCGAGATGCTGGGCAATTTCAGCTTCGGCGACTATTTCAAGCACGACGCGATCCGCTTCGCCTGGGACTTCGTCACGGACACGCTCGGCATCCCGCCGGAGCGGCTCTGGGTCACGGTCTACCAGGACGACATCGGCGCGGCGGAGATCTGGCTCAAGGTGATTGGCGTCGACCCGAACCGCTTCACGCGCATGGGTGCGAAGTCGAACTTCTGGGCGATGGGCGACACCGGCCCGTGCGGCCCGTGCACGGAAATCTTCTACGACCACGGGCCGGAGATTCCCGGCGGCCCCCCGGGGTCGCCCGACGAGGACGGCGATCGCTACGTCGAGATCTGGAACCTCGTGTTCATGCAGTTCGACCGCTCGGCCGACGGCACGATGACGCCGCTACCGAAGCCCTCGGTCGACACCGGCATGGGGCTCGAGCGCGTCGCGGCCGTCATGCAGGGCGTGCACAGCAACTACGACATCGACCTGTTCCGTAACCTCATCGAAGCGGCCGCGAAGGCCACCGGCACGACCGACCT
>DASUYI010000476.1:0-5226 GCA_036377475.1 Steroidobacteraceae bacterium
GAGAAAGGCGGCGTCAAGCCGCTTCGCCTTCACCTCGACGAGGCCGTCCCAGGTCTCGGGCGCCTTGTCGGCGGCGCCGGCGACGCCCGCGAACAATGCGAGCAACGAAGTCGCGAGCCAGGTCTCGAGTCGCATGATTTCTTTTCCTCTTGCAAGCGTGCGCACGCACGGGTTGGACGGTGCCCGTGCGCTCGAAGTTCATCCGGCCGCCGGGGGCAGCAGGTGGAGCGTCATGGCGAACGTAGCGTAAACGACCGCAGCGGCAAGGGACTAGCGGAACACTCCGCGCTCCAGGATCGTGCCGTGGCCGATGGGACGGCCGACCGAGAGCCACAGGCTCCACGCGTCGGAGCTCGTGGTCCCGAGCCCGACCGTCAGCGGGCCCGCCTGCGTGCGACCCGTGATGTAGACGGAGCCGCCGTAGACTTCCCCGTCGTCCACGAGGTCGATGCGATCGTAAGTCTGCGCGACCTGCAGGCGGACGCCCCCGTAGAGCGCCTGACCTCGCAACGACATGATGTCGGTCAGCTTCCAGAGGTAGCTGCCCGCCGCGGACCAATAGGCGCTCGCCCGCAGCTCACCGAGCTCGTAGCCGGGAAAACTGCCGGGGCCGCCGAGCATGAACATCCGGTCGCCGGGCAGCGAACTGCCGAGATCGGTGCCACCGGCCACGGTCGCCCAGACGACGTCCTTGCGGACGGGCAGCGCCATGCCGAACCCCGCCTCGATGCGCTCCCAGTCGCGTTCGGCGCCGAGCGACTCGTCGCTGTGCAGGTACTCGATCATGCCGGCCATGCCCTGGGTCGGGTTGAACGCAGTGTCGCGGCTGTCGTACGTCAGGACGGCCGTGATGCCGGCATCGTCGAAATCGCCTTCCGGCAGCAGCGGCGAGCCTGTGTCGACGTCGACGGTGCGGTGCGTGTAGCCGTACCCCACGCGTGCCTGCGCGCGTCGGCTGAAATTCACTCCGACGTCGAGCACGCCGCCGATGTCGCCGAAGCTGTACGTGGCGATGCGTTCGCCGTCGAAGAATATGTCCTCGCGGCTCAGCGAGAAATTGGCGCGCGGTTCGACGAAGAACCGCTGTCCGACGTCGAGGGGCTGGTACAAGCTCGTCTCGAGCCCGTTCTCATAGCCAACCTGGATCTCGTTCCGCCATTCCGCGCCGAGGGAATTGAGCCAGGTCCGCGTGTGCTTCGCGTAGACCACGAAGCCCAGGTCGCCGCCTGCGGACCCGTACACGCCCAGGTCGAACTTGAGGTAGTCCGGGCCCCAGCGTTTCTCCTGCGGCAGCCACTCGAGCGTGGGGCTGGCCGGGTCGCCGACCAGGCGATACTCCACCGACTCGAAATCGGGCAGCGCCGACATGCGTCGCGCCTCCGCGCTGATCTTCGTGATGTCGACGGTGTCGCCCGGTTTCATCCGTGCCATCGACTTCAGGTATTCCGGGTTCACGCGCTCGAGCCCGGTGTAGCGGACGTCCGCGAGCTTCGCTTCGATGGCCTGCTCGGACGTCACGCGTGTCCGCCACGCGGTGTATTGCGCGGCGGGCACGGAAAATTTCGCCAGCATTGGCGCCGCCTCGCGCGCCGCCGTTTCACCCAGTGGCACGGTCTCCGGCACGCGCTCGAAATCGGCCGTCGTGATGTCCCCCATCTGGACGCTGATCAGCACGTCGCGGTCAGTCAGCGTCGCGAGCTGCAGCTTCTCGTTCGCTTCGATCATCACGCCGTTGCTGCGGCTCAGCAGCTGCGTCGCGGTCTGCAGCTTTTCGCGGGCCACGGTCGGCTCGACGAGATTCACCACGATGACGTTGTCCGCGCAAAGGTCGCGCGCGACGTCGATCGGGATGTTCCGGACCATGCCGCCGTCGGCGAGGATGTGCTCCTCGGTCACGACCGGTGCAAACGCGCCCGGGATCGCCATGCTCGCGCGCATTGCGGTCGCGAGATCGCCGTCTTCGAGCACGACCATGTCGCCGGTGACCATGTCGGTGGCGACGGCGCGGAACGGAATCGGCAGCTTGTCGAAATCGGGCTGCATCCTTGCGCTGGCCACGTAGGTGCGCAGCAGGTCCTCGATGCTGGCGGTGTTGACCACGCCGCCGGGTATCACGACCTGCTTCTGCTTCAGGCCGAGCTCGAAGTTGTTGCTGTAGGTGACGCCGGCCCGCTTCTGCTCGATCGGCTGCAGGTCGCGGCCGCCGACGCCGCCGACCACGGCTTTCCAGTCGATGCCAGTGAGGAACGTCTGGAGATCGCGTGCCGGGATGCCCGAGGCATACCCCGCGCCGATCAGTGCACCCATGCTGGTGCCGGCGATGCAGTCGACCGGCACGCGCAGTTCCTCGAGCACCTTGAGCACGCCGACGTGCGCGCCACCCTTGGCGCCACCGCCCGCCAGGACCAGGCCGATACGCGGTCGTCCGCCGGCTTCCGTCGCGACGGCGGGTGCCTGCGCAGCGCCTGCAGCGACTGCGGCGATCATCAGCAGGGCGGTCGCGCAGGCCGCGCGCGGCCGGAAAAGGTACGCCAACATGCTGTTACTCCCGGGCAGGGGTGCTTCGCCGATCCGGGATCGACACCGCATCGACGCAGGATGCAATCGCGTCGTCCCCGTCACGACGGGGTTGCCGTTCTTCGTTACGCTCTTCCCAAGTGCGCAGATTGCGGATTATCTTGGCGGGACTTGGGCATAAGATGAACCGACTTCACCCACAATGCCAAGCCGGGGGTTTTGTTTATGTGCCAAAAGATTTCGGCCGGATCGACGCGGGCGGCGGCCAGGCTCGCATGCTGCGCCTGGCTTGCCGCGACCGGACTGGGCGCGTCGGCGACGGCCCTGGGTGACGATGCCCCCGACCTTCTCACCGATCCGTTCCATCTTGCGGTCGGCACTTTCATCATCTCGACCGAGCCGACGGTACAGCTGAACGGCGAGACCGTCCGCGGCGACCGGGTCGATTTCGACAGTGTGATTGGTGGCGGCGATGCGACCCGGGTGCGCCTCGACGCGGACTGGCGTTTCGGCGACACGGATCGGCACAAGATCCGCGCGATCGCCTTCGCGATGAGCCGCGAACGCCGCAAGACGATCGACGAGGAAATCGAATGGGGCGGCGACACCTACCCGGTCAACGCCAACCTCGAGGCCGAGCTCAAGTTCAGCGTGGTCGAACTGGCCTATGAATATGCGTTCCTGCGCCGGGACACCTACGAGCTCGGTGGCTCGATCGGCCTGCACTACACGACCTTCGACGCGGGGTTGCGGGCGAAATCGACCTCGACCGGACAGTCGCTCGATCTCTCGAACGAAGCCAGTGTCAACGCGCCGCTCCCGGTGATCGGGCTGCGTGGGCTCTGGAAGTTCCCGGCCAATCTCTACGTCGATGCCCAGGCGCAGTTCTTTGCGCTCTCGATCGACGAATACGACGGCAGCGTGCAGGATTACCGGCTCATGCTGACTTGGCAGCCGAAGTCCTGGCTGGGTGTCGGCATCGGGTACAACAGCTTCAAGATCGACGTCGACGTCGAAAAGGACCGGTTCAACGGTTCCCTCGACTGGACCTACGACGGCCCGATGATCTTTTACAGCGCCTCGTTCTGACTCACCGGTCTCGGCACGTGCGCTCGTTCACGGCCAAGTACCTCGACCCGGGCTCGGTCATGGGCGAGCTGCTGTTCGGCCTGATCATGACGCTCACGTTCACGCTGGGCGCCGGACTGGTCATCGAGGAGGAGGGGCGCGCCGGCGCGCGCGAAATGCTGGTCGGCATCCTCGGGTGCAACCTGGCCTGGGGCATCATCGACGGCGTCCTCTACGTTCTCGGCCAGGTCTTCGAGCGCGGCCGGCTGCGCAGGCTCGTCTCGCAGGTGCGTGCGACGAGCAACGGCGACGAAGCGCGCGCACTGCTTGGCGGCGAACTGGACCCACTGCTCGCCCCCGTGACGTCGGAAGCGACGCGTCGCGACTTCTATGCGGCCATGGTCGAGGGCGCGCGCCGGAACGGGCTGACGCCCAACCGCGTGCGGCGCGAGGACTTAATGGGCGGCCTGGCGGCGGGCCTGCTGGTGTTCGCGTGCAGCGTCCCGGCGATCCTGCCGTTCGCGGTCATGGACGATCCGCGCCTCGCGCTGCGGGTGTCGAACGCGATCCTGATCGGCCTGCTGTTCTTCGTCGGGCACCGCCACGCGCAGAAGCACACGCTCGCGCTGCCGTGGCTGACCGGGCTCGTGTTCGCGTTGCTGGGCGTGTTCCTCGTCGCGATCGCGATCCCGCTCGGCGGCTGACCGCGCAGCCTACGCCCGGCGATACGCGCTCGGCGTGATCCCGACGCGGCGACGGAACGCGGTCGCGAAGTTCGCCGCGCTGGAGAACCGCACCGTCGCGGCGATCTGCTGGATCGGCATCGCAGTGTCCCGCAGCAACTGCCGCGCCACGTCCTCCTTCACCGCCTCGACGAGTTCCCCGTACTGCACGCCTCGTTCCTGCAGGTGACGGTCCAGCGTGCGACGGTGCATCGACAGGATTGCGGCGACGTCGTCCATCGTGAAATTGCCGAGCAGGAGCTGCTTGCGGGCGATGCGACGCACGATGGCGGGAAAGTCGGCCAGCATCGCCTCGTGTTGTCGCCGGACCTCGGCCTCGATTCCGGTGCGGCGTTCCGCGTCGACGGGCGGCAGCGGCTTGTCGAGCCAGTGCCGCGAGAAGACCAGCGACGAGTCGTCGCTGTCGAAGTGCACCGGTGCGCGGAAGAACTTCTGGAACACGCGTACATTGGCCGGCATGCGGCTCGCAAACGTGACCTCGTTCGGCAGGAAGTCGGCCCCGCACAGGTCCTGCAGGATGTTGAACGCGATCGTGATGCCGCCGAACTGGAACTGCCGCGTGTCCGTCATGCCGGGCTCGAGCACGGTGTAGACGAATCGCACATGACGCCCCGCGTCGATCAGCGTACAGGTCGCGGCGGTGTCGTGCAGGTTGAAGTTGTCCATGAACGCCCGGATGCCGGCGCCCACATTGGCCTCGCAGGACGCGACTTCGCCTGCGAGCCCCATGTCGGCGAGACGCGAGCGCTGCCCGACGAGCAGCCCGACGTGGTCGCACTGCATCCGTTGCCCGCAAGCGGCAAAGAGCTTCTCGAGCTGCGGGTACGTAAAGACGTTGTCGCGGTGCTCGAACAGCGAGCGCTCGAGCCCGGCGTCGTCCAGTGCGCTCTCGAACGGA
>DASUYI010000477.1:0-2828 GCA_036377475.1 Steroidobacteraceae bacterium
GCTTTCCGCGCCGGCTGGTCGTTCGAGCGCATCCAGGAGCTCACGCATATCGATCCGTGGTTCCTGGCCTATATCGAAGACATCGTGCGGGAGGAAGCGCTGATCCGCGAGCAAGGCGCGCATCCGCTCAGCGCGGAACGGCTGCGCGCGCTCAAGCGCAAAGGCTTCTCCGACAGCCGACTCGGGCGGCTCACGGGCGCGGGCGAAGAGGCGATTCGCGCGAAGCGACACGCGCTCAACATCCGACCCGTCTACAAGCGCGTCGACACCTGCGCGGCCGAGTTCGCGACGTCGACCGCGTACCTCTACTCGACCTACGAGGAAGAGTGCGAGGCCGTGCCGACCGACCGCCGCAAGATCGTGATTCTCGGCGGCGGGCCGAACCGCATCGGCCAGGGCATCGAGTTCGACTACTGCTGCGTGCACGCCGCGCTCGCGCTGCGCGAGGACGGGTTCGAGACCATCATGGTCAACTGCAACCCGGAGACCGTCTCCACCGACTACGACACCTCGGATCGGCTCTATTTCGAGCCGCTCACGTTCGAGGACGTCATGGAGATCATGCACGTCGAAAAACCGTTCGGGGTGATCGTGCAGTACGGTGGGCAGACGCCGCTCAAGCTCGCCAAGGCGCTCGGCGAGGCGGGCGTGCCGATCATCGGCACCAGCCCCGATTCGATCGACGTGGCCGAGGACCGCGAGCGCTTCCAGCAGCTCGTCGAGCGGCTGCAGCTCAGGCAGCCACCGAACCGGACCGCGCGCACCGAGGACGAAGCGGTGCGGCTCGCCGCCGAAATCGGCTTCCCGCTGGTGGTGCGACCGAGCTACGTGCTCGGCGGACGCGCGATGGAGGTGGTCTTCACCGAGGACGACCTGCGCACGTACATGACGCATGCCGTGCAGGTGTCCAATGACAGTCCCGTGTTGCTGGACCGCTTCCTCGACCTCGCGATCGAGGTGGACGTCGATGCGCTCTGCGACGGCAAGGACGTCTACGTCGGCGGGATCATGGAGCACATCGAGCAGGCCGGCGTGCACTCCGGCGACTCGAGCTGCTCGCTACCGCCCAACAGCCTGAGTCCGGAGCTGCAGGGCCAGATCCGCGACCAGACGAAGCGGATGGCGCTCGCGCTCAACGTCATCGGCCTGATGAACGTCCAGTTCGCGATCCAGAACGGCGTCGTGTACGTGCTCGAGGTCAACCCGCGCGCGTCACGCACGGCCCCGTTCGTCTCGAAGGCCACGGGCGTGGCGATGGCCAAGGCCGGCGCGCGCGTCATGACCGGCCGGACCCTGGCGGAGCTCGGCCTCACGAAGGAGCGCGTGCCGAAGTTCTTCTCGGTCAAGGAAGCGGTGTTCCCGTTCAACAAGTTTCCCGACGCCGACCCGATCCTCGGCCCCGAGATGAAATCCACGGGCGAAGTCATGGGCACGGGCCGCAGTTTCGGCGAGGCCTACGCCAAGGCGCAGGCGGCCTCGGGCGTCACGCTGCCGACCCGCGGCGTCTGCCTGATCAGCGTCCGCGAGCGCGACAAGCCGGGCGCGGTCGAGCTCGGCAAGCGTCTGGTCGGGCAGGGGTTCGAAATCGTCGCGACTCATGGCACGGCCGACTGGCTGCAGCGGGCGGGCATCGAATGCCGACGCGCCAACAAGGTGCGGGAGGGGCGGCCGCACATCGTCGACATGATCAAGAACGATGAATTCAGCCTGATCGTCAACACGACCGAAGGGAAGCAGGCCGTCCGCGAGTCGAACTCGATTCGCCGCGAAGCCGTCGCGCGCAAAGTGACCTATTACACGACCCTGAACGGGGCGCTCGCCACCTGCGACGCGATCGACCACCTGCAGGAGGTCGAGGTCAATCGGCTGCAGGATCTTCACAGGGAAGTTTGGATATGACTCGTAAGCCCATGACTTCAAAGGGCGCCGATCGCCTGAGACTCGAGCTCAAGCGTCTGAAGACCGTCGAGCGGCCGCGCATCATCCAGTCGATCGCAGAGGCGCGCGCGCACGGCGACCTCAGCGAGAACGCCGAGTATCACGCCGCGCGCGAGCAGCAGGGATTCTGCGAGGGTCGGATCAAGGAACTGGAGCACGAGCTCTCGCACTGCCAGATCATCGACGTCTCGCACCTGCCGAAGACCGACAAGGTGGTCTTTGGTGCGACCGTCTCGCTCGAGGCCGAGTCCGGCGAAGAAGTCGTCTTCCAGATCGTCGGGGAAGCCGAAGCGGACGTTCGTCTCGGACTCATTTCGATCACCTCGCCGATTGCGCGGGCCCTGGTCGGCAAGTCCGAGGGCGACGAGGTCGACGTCGCCGTTCCCGGGGGCACCCGGACATACGAGATCGTGTCGGTCAGCTACGCCTGATCATTTTCTCTATCGCGGCGATCCAACCTTTCGATCGTCCGCCGCGCAATCCTGCGGCACACTCCGACGCACGCTGCTCGTCACGCGTCGGGCAGCAGGATTTTCGGGCTCTCGGGGTGCGCGCGGTAATAGAGCGCCACGTGGCCGATGCGCTGGACGAGTTCCGAGCGGGTGGCCGCGGCCAGCGCCGCCAGCAACTCGTCCCGTGAAGTCCGGTCGCCGACGCGGGCGCGCACCTTGACCAGTTCGTGGTGCGCGAGGGCCTGGTCCATCTCGGCGACCAGGTTCGGGCCAAGCCCGGCATTGCCGATCAGCACGACCGGGTTGCGGTCGTGGCCGAGGCGACGGAGGTGCTTGCGTTGAGCGTCGGAGAGCACGTGGACCAAGTGTCTAGTGAGCAGTGTCTGGCGGTTAGTCGGAAGCCGGAGTCGCTTCGTCGCGGGTCGGCCTGAGACGACT
>DASUYI010000478.1:0-2602 GCA_036377475.1 Steroidobacteraceae bacterium
CGTTCCGCGGGGACGCGTTTGGAGGACGCTTATGCTCGTCCGGGAGCTGGTCATACCTGGAGTCGAACGCATGCGCGGTCTACGTCGAACCCTTTCGCTGCTCTGCGGTGTCTCTACTTTCGTGGTCGTCGGCGCGGCCCAGGCCGGTGCCGTCGCCGACCAGTTCCGCAGTGGTGCCTTCGGCCTGCCCTGGAGCGCCGGCAAGTCCGCGATCCAGGCGAAGTATCCGGGCGGCCGGTGGGACAAGGACGATGCGGGCACCGATCGTTACTGCGCCGCCAGTCGCCAGCCGCTGCTCGGCCTGCCCGCCCAGCACCAGACGCGCGAGCTCTGCTTCCTGGTCGGCGGGGACGGCACGATGGCGAGCGCCACCGCGCGCATGGACGCGACGCTGCCGTCGCTGCTCGCGGTCGTGAACCGGTCGCGCACGCGCTTCGGCGACTTCGACGCGGTCAAGCGCGACGAAGGCGCGATCCAGTCGCGTTTCACTTACATGATGTGGACCAAGGACGCGCCGATCGTGGTCGTCGTCGGCAGTGAGAACGACGCGGAGGGCCGCCCGAGCCTGGTCGCGTTCACGGTGGCCGACGAGGCCACGCTCTTCACGACTGGCGCCGAGAAAGTCTCGAATCGTCCTGCCGGCGGAAAGTGAGCCTGGCCGACCTTTCCCTCGTCACAGGGAGAGGGTCGGGCTGAAGGCATCGACGCGTTCGGCGCCCTCGCCCACCGCCACGCGCGTGGCATCCGGGGGCGCAACCTGCACCGAGCGCATCTTTTCCAGCCACTCCATGAGCGGGCGCCAGCTGTCGAGGTCCTCCTGCAGCAGCGCGCCCTTCATTTCGTGGATGCCCATGCCGCACTCGGCCGAGCGCACGTAAGCCTGCGAGTCGCGCAGTACGGCGGCGACGGGGATGCGCAGGCTGTCGAGGAACCGCATCAGCGAGCCGAACGCCTTCGTGTATCGGCGCGCGCGATTGGCGACGATCACCAGGCGGCGTTCCGAGCGGTGGACGCGACCGACCAGCAGCAAGTCGGCGATGCAGCGCGAGGCGGCGTGGATGTCGATTTCCGACGGCATGACGGGCACGACGATCGCGTGCGCGTCCTGCGTCAGTTCCGGCATCTGCAGCGACGTGACGGCCGCCGGCGTGTCCACGATCACCCGCTCGGTGCCGGGCGGCGTGCGTAACGCGAACGCTCGCGTGACGCCCATCTTTTTCTCGTAGGCCGCGATGCCGTGGATCGACGGCAGATCCGCCGGCCGCAACTTGAGCCAGCGCATGCTCGATCCTTGCGGATCGTAGTCCATCAACGCGACGTTCCGGCCCTTCCAGGCGTAGTACGCGGCGAGGTTGGTGGCGATGGTCGACTTGCCCGAGCCCCCTTTGGGGTTCAGGACGACGATCTTCTGCACCCTGGGCGCCGTCCCGGATTGTTCCATGGTCGTCGTTGTGGGAAACCTGAACGGACCGTACCCGACCGCACGGTAGCGCCGCAAGCGGCAGCGTCAAAAACTGCGGCGCACGGCCTGCGGCAAGAAATGGGGACACTCCGAATTTCCGTGACCGGAAATTCGGAGTGTCCCCATTTTTCCGGTTTCGCGCCGAGTGCGACGCACCTCACACTTTCACTCGTCCGCCCGGGGTTCCGTCGCCCGCAACTTCGCCTTGATGAACCCCGAGTGCGGCACGTGCAGCAGGTCCGCGACGCGGCGAATCAGGTGTTCCTCGTATTTGTGGACGGCCTCGTCCGCGGCGGCCACGCGCCAGAGGGCCTCGAGCAACCGCAGTTTCTCCGTGTCCGACCAGGCGCGATTGACCTGGGACGTGAATTGATAGAGGTCGTGCGATTTGTCGATGTGCCGCTCGGCCTCCTCGACCAGCGCCGCGCTCACCGTGGCGTCGAGGCCGAGCAGGCGCGACACCGAGACCACCACCTGCTGGCGTTCCTGGGGCGCCACGTCGTAGTCGGCGCGCAGGACCTCGACGAGCAGTGCGGCCACCGCGAGGTCGACCCGGCCGCCGTCGTCGCGCTCGGTGGCGTCGAGGCTGCCGCCGAGGTGTCGCGTGATCC
Organism: Steroidobacteraceae bacterium; assembly: GCA_036377475.1. Classification (GTDB taxonomy): domain Bacteria; phylum Pseudomonadota; class Gammaproteobacteria; order Steroidobacterales; family Steroidobacteraceae; genus RPQJ01. Next base: position 2,074 of record DASUYI010000478.1, read on the forward strand.
AGTCCTTGAGGCTCATCGTGTGGTCATGGAGCAGTGCGAGGGGGCGCATGCTGCCACCCGGACGAGGCGAATCCAACCGGGTCGCGCGGAAGAAAGGCCCGTCGCATAATCCGACGGTCGGCGTGGCGGGGACGGAACGATGCAACCTTCCGGCCCGCCCGCGGTCAGAACCGCGGAATTCCGGGTCAGGCCGGCTCCACAAGAAAACTCAACGCAGAGGAAACCACGCGAATGAACGTCAAGATCCTGCCGATTGCCGCCGCCGTCGGCGCGCTGCTGGCCGCGGGCGGCGCCGGTGCCAACCATCACGAGGGCACGGGCGAAGCCAAGGGCGACAAGGTCAAGTGTTACGGCGTCGCCAAGGCCGGCAAGAACGACTGTGCCACCGCGAGCCACGGCTGTGCGGGCGCGGCCAAGGCCGACAACGACCCGGCCGAGTGGAAGTACGCCCCGCAGGCCGAGTGCGAAAAGATGGGTGGCAAGATCAAGGCCGACAAGTCGGACAAGTGACGGCCCCATGACGGGCGCG
>DASUYI010000479.1:0-4911 GCA_036377475.1 Steroidobacteraceae bacterium
GGCGCCCCGGTGCACGAGCCGAAGCTCACGACCGTGGCGATGCCCGTCGCGAACTCGAGGCGCGAGTTGCCGCACGCGTCCTTCTTTTCCTTGTTGTAGCGACCGCCGAGGCTCAGCGTGAACTGGTCGGTGATGTCCCAGCTCACGTCCACGTAGCCCGCCAGCGAGTCGGAGTCCTGCTGGTTGCAGAGCACTTGCGGCGTGCTGTTGTTCAACTGCTGCGGCGCGCCGATCGCGCCGAGGTCGAACGCGAGGTCGATGAAGCCGAGCACCTGCACGACGCAGAACGCGGCGTCGTTGGTCTGCTGGAACGCACCCGCGACGAAGTTGACCGGGCCGTCGAACTTCGAGGCATAGCGTGCCTCGTACTGCGTGGTCTCGCGCGTCGTGTCGCGTGTCGCATCGAACAGCGAGATGACTTCGCCGGTGTCGACGTTGACCGGGGCCGCGCCCGTGTACGTGTTCGGCAGGTGCTCGTCCTGGTCGCGCTTGCCCGCCACCGCGTAGATCGTGCCGTGACCGAGGTCCCACTCCATGTTCAGGTAAATGCCGTCGACGTCGATGACCTGGCCCTGGCCCATCTTCAGCAGCGAGTCGTGGCGCTGTGTGGCGCCCCTGTTGTCGAGCGGATCGCCGCTTGGACGCGTGAAGCCCAGGGCATTCCAGAGGTACGGACCGCCGGGCGGCGTGTCGTTGTAGGCCGGCACGGCATCCGAACGGTCGCGCATGATCTCGTACTGCGCGAGGAACGTGAGGTCGTCGGTCGGCTGCCACTGCGCCTTGACACGGCCGTTCACGATGTCGTCGCCGCCGGCGCTCTTGCCCGGCTGCCCGACGCCCTCCTCGCCGGTGACGCCGGGAATTGTGAACGGTGCGAACGTGCCGGCGAAGATGTTGAGGGTGTTGATCGGACCGTAGTCGGCGCCGAGCTTGTAGTAACCGTCGGATTTCGAATAAGCGCCGACGAAGCGCACCGCGAACACATCGTCGACCAGCGGCACGTCGATCGAGCCCTGCACTCGCTGCGAGTTGAAGCTGCCGTACGCGAGGCGGAAGTCGGCGCCGAACTCGTTCATGTCCGGTCGCTTGGTCTGGATCGTTACCGCGCCGCCCGTCGTGTTCTTGCCGAACAGCGTCCCCTGCGGGCCGCGCAGCACTTCGACGCTGTAGGTGTCGAACGTGTCGAGCAACTGCGTCTGCACGCTCGGCATGACGAAGTCGTCGACCTGCACGCTCACGGGCGCGTCCTGGTAGACGATGATGTCGGTCAGGCCGACGCCGCGCATCGCGAACGAGGCGGCGTTGAAGGCAGTGACGCGCGCCGCCGAGAAGCCCGGCACGGACGACGCGATGCCGGAGATGTCGCGGGCGATCATGCGGTCGATGTCCTCGGTCGTCACGGCCGACACGGACACCGGCGTCTGCTGCAGGTTGGTGATGCCCGCGCGCGTCGCGGTGACCAGCACCTCCTCGAGGCCGGCGGCCGCCGGTGTCGTCTCTTCCTGCGCCTGCACCGCCGCCGGCGCAGCGGCAGTGAGAATGGTGGAGACGATGCGGGCGAGCGGCGTTGAGCGCGGTCGGTTCACGGACATGGACGAGTTCCCCCGAAGTTTGGCCCACTGCGCGGCCGGGATAGGAGCGGGTGCGGACATGCGTCCGCGCCACAGCGGAACGGAGTTTTAATCCAGCTTTAAAAAAAAATCAAACATGACTGTTTTTAATTTTTGCAACGCAAAACCAACGTCGCTTCGCTGTCACGTGCAGGAAAAGAAGGCCCGCCCGCGGCAGCGAAGCGCCGTGTATGTCTTGCGCAACACCACTGCGGCACCGTCCGGGCTCGCTTAAACAGTCAGTTCTGTTTTTTTATCAGCGGCTGTTATAGTCGATGGCCTCCTGCCCCGTGCCACTCCCTGCGAGGACTCGCCGATGGCTGCGAACCTGAAGCCCGCCTGGCCGATGACCTTGAGCGCCCCCGCCGACTCGCTCGAAGCCAAGCAACCGTACGTCGACGTCGGGCACGAAGTGGTCGACCCATCGCGCTACTACTCGCGCGAGTTCATGGAAAAGGAATGGAAGTTCCTCTGGCCTCGCGTCTGGCTGCTCGCGGGCGTGACCTCGGACATCCCCGAGGACGGCGACTACACGGTGTTCCATCACGGTCACGAGAGCGTCGTCATCGTGCGGCAGGTGGACGGTGGCCTGCGCGCGTTCTTCAACGCGTGTCCGCATCGCGGCAACCCGATCGCGCTCAACGAGCGCGGCAGCGTCGCGAAATTCACCTGCGCGTTCCACGCGTGGCGCTTCTGCCTCGACGGCACGAACGATTGCATCACCGACGAGCACACGTTCGACCAGGCCCTCGTCGCGCACCGACCCGGGCTCACCGAGGTGCGCTGCGACCAGGTCGGCGGACTGATCTTCGTGAACCTGGACGGCAAGGCGCCGCCGCTGCGCGAGTGGATCGGCCTGCCGCCCGGCTACATCGAGAACTACCAGATCGACCGGATGCACGTCGTGCGGCACGTGCGCACGGAGTGGCTCGCGAACTGGAAGACCGGCGTCGACGCGTTCTACGAAACCTACCACCTGCCCCACATCCACCCGCAGACGCAGTGCGTGATGGAGGACTATTCGCAGTACGACCAGTACCCGAACGGCTTCACGCGCATGATCGTGCCGATCTGCACGCCGAGCCACCGCGTGATCGACCGCGACTCGGTCAACGAGGGACTGCACTACATGATGATGGAGGCCGGGATGGATCCGGCCGAATTCCGCGGCACGGGCATCGAGGTCCGCACCGAGGTGCAGAAGGCCAAGCGCGAGCGCGCGAAGCGCCTGGGTCTCGACCATTACGACCGGTTCACCGACGGCCAGCTCACCGACAGCTGGGCCACGGGCTTCTTCCCCAACGTGCAGATCGGCATGCACCCCGAGGGCGTGTTCATCATGCGGTTCCAGCCGCACCCGACCGATCCCGAGCGTTTCTACTACGACAACATGACGCTGATCCGCTACGTCGAGGACCCGACCTACAGCGTGCCGGGGTGGATGGGCCTACCCGGGGACACGGACCTGACCGGTGCGACGCGTCCCAACATCGAGCACTATCCCGCCGGCGTGCGCGCCGACCTCGGCGAGGTGCTGAACCAGGACGTCGACCTCGTCGAGGCGGTCCAGCGCGGTCAGAAGTCGCGCGGATTCCGCGGCCCGCTCTGGAGCGAGCAGGAGATCCGGCTCCGCCACTACCAGCGTGAGATCGACCGTTACATCAACGGCGAGAAGTGACCGGACGACGCTATTACGACGACCTCGTCGTCGGTGAGGTCCGCGAGTCGGGCGAGCATCGTGTCGAGCTCGACGAGCTGGTCGCGTTCGCTCGCCAATACGACCCGCAGTATTTCCACGCCGACCCCGACGCGGCGCGCGGCTCCGTGTTCGGCGAAGTGATCGCCTCGGGCATCCACACGATGGCGCTCTGGCGACGGCTCGATCACCAGATCAGCGGCGACATCGCGTGGATCTGCGGGGTGGGCTGGGCAGAGGTCAAGTGGCCGCAGGCGGTGCGCGCGGGTGACCGGCTGCGCGCACGCTACGAATGCCTCGCGAAACGGCGGTCGGGGTCCGATCCGACGCGTGGCGTCGTCGAGTTTCGCTACACGTTGCTGAACCAGCGCGACGAGACCGCGTGGACCTGTCGCAGCATCAACCTGATCGAGACGGGACCGCGGCCGGCCGGCTGACGATCGTCATTCGTCGGGCGCGATCTTGAGCTCGAGCCCGTCGAGCGCCTCGCTGAATTCGACCTGGCAGCTGAGGCGCGACGTCCCCGAATCGTAGTGCTGCAGTTCGACCAGCAGCTCTTTCTCGTCGCTCTGCGGCGCGGGCAGGCGATCCATCCACGCGGGGGCCACGAAGATGTGGCACGTCGCACACGAGCAGAGGCCGCCGCAGATGGCCGTCACGCCGTACTCGTATTCGCGCAACGTCTCCATGAGCTTCAGCCCCGGACGTCCTTCGACGTCGTGGACGTTGCCGTCACGATCGGTCACCACCATCTTCGCCATGCTCGCACCCGTGGAACGCTATTCTGCAAACGGCGCATTATTGCAGCGCAAGACCCGGCTTTGCACGTCGGCGCAGCGAGGTCGCGAGCCGGTCGGCGCGCACGCGCGCAACCTCGGTGTCGAGGCCGGCGCCGGGCTGCGCGAGGGCCGCTCGATACCACAGCCACTGCACGTAATCGAAGGCCCAGAGTGCCCGTTCCAGGCGCACCGGCTCCGCCGACCCGCCCGCCGCCCGATAGGCGTCGACGAGCACGTTCCGTTGCCGTGACTGCAGGCCGTGCTGGCTCGCGAACGACGCCAGGTCGAACGCCGTGTCCCCGAGTCCCGCATATTCCCAGTCGACGAGCCAGAGCCGCCCGCTCGCGTCGGTCAACAGGTTCAGTGGATTGAGGTCGTGGTGGCAGAGCGCGGGCGATGTACCGTCAGCGCGCAACGCCGCGAACACCTCGACCGCGCGCGCGGCCAGCTGGCATTCCGTCCGCCCGGGTTCGAACGCCGCCTCGAGTGCTGCCGCCTGCGCGGCGAAGTGAACGGAACGCAGGTCGTGCGGCGCCGGCAGTGCGTGCAGCGAGGCGAGCGAGTGCGCGACCCGCGTCAGAACCTGCGCGCTGCGCAACGGACGCCCCACGTGCCGGGCGTCGACCCAATGCGTGACGAGCAATCGTGCGACCGGATCGCAGCGAACGACCCCGGGTGACAGGCCCGCCCGCGACGTCAGTTCGAGCACGCGTCGTTCGTTGGCGTGGTCCGCACCGAGACGTGCGCCGTGCGCCCGCGCGAATCGCACGAAGTTTTCGCCCGCTCCGTCGCACGACACCTGCCAGGCGAAGTTCGACAGCCCTCC
>DASUYI010000480.1:0-3097 GCA_036377475.1 Steroidobacteraceae bacterium
CAGGTCGCCGCGTGGAAGTACTTGAAACCACGCCTCGAACGAGCGGGATTCGCCGGGCTGCAGCGTGTGCTTGCGGAACAGGTCCTTGGAGCGCGAGCCGACGTGCTCGAGGTACGGCGCGTGCAACGCGATCGCCCAGTCGGCGTCGTAGGCGACGACACGGTCGGCGACGGCGCCCGTCGCCGGACCCTCCTGCAACGCGCCGAGCCCCGGAATGCCGAAGAAATAACCTGCGCTGGGCCACAGGGTCTGACCGGACAGCAGGTTCTCGAGCGGGGCCCGGCCCGTGTTGGTCATCGTCGTCTGCACTTCGACGCGATCCGACCCCGCGCGCAGCGTGTACGTCGTCGTGATCGTCACGGCTCCCCAGTCGCGGGTACCGCGCACGACCGCCTGCTGCGGGCCGCGTTCGATGACGTCCACCTTCTGGTACGTGTTCGGCCACGCCGACCAGTTGTTCGGCACGAAGTCCGCGAACACGACGCGGTCGCGGGCGGGTTTGCCGTCGACCACGGGCGCCAGGTCGACCACGGCGCCGCGAGGGACACCGTAGGGCACGGCACTCTGCACCGCGAGTGCGAACGCGAGGTGCTCGTTCGACACGGTCAGGTCGCCGGCGGCGGACGCCTCGCCGTCCGGAATGCGTGTGGGGCCTGTCACGACCTCGACTGCGGCGCCCGCGCGTGTGGTGCCGCCAAGCAGCACCACCGCCAGCGTCGCCGACGCGATCGCGCCGGGGCGCTCACGCGAGACGGGATTTCTGCGCGAGGTCGTGTTCGACATCAGCGGTGACTCATTTCGACAGACGGCCCCGGACGGCGCCTGCGATCATGGCATGGCAGACTGGCGCCCGCGAAATTCCCCCCTCCCGACCGTACGATGCACCGGTTCAAGTCCTGGCAGCTGTTCGCCGCGTGCGTCCTCACGTGGGGCACGACCTGGTACGCGATCACGTTTCAGCTCGGGCCGACGCCACCGGAGGTCGGTGTCGCGTTGCGGTTCGCGCTCGCCGGCAGCGTCGTGCTCGGGCTGGCGGCATGGCGGGGCGACCGTCTCCGCTTCGACGTGCGCGAGCACGGCCTTTTCGCGCTGCAAGGCGCGTTCATGTATGGCGTCTCCTACGTGTGCGTCTATCACGCCGAGCGTCACATCGTCTCCGGCATCGTTGCGGTCGGGTACTCCGCGTCACCGCTCGTCACCGGCCTGGGCGCCCGCATGCTGTTCGGCACCCAGGCGCGGCCACGGTTCTGGCTGGGCGGTGTGCTCGGGCTGTGCGGCGTTGCGTTGATCTTCTGGCCGGAGTTCGGTCGCTCGGCCGGCCGCGAAGGCGCCGCGCTTGGCGCGATGTTCACCGCGGGCTCCGTGCTGCTTTCCGCCATCGGCAGCCTCACTGCAAGCCGCAATCGCGTCAACGGCCTGCCGTTCTGGCCCGCGCTCGGGTACGGCATGCTGTACGGCGCCGGCATCACGGTCGTGATCGCGCTCGCGCAGGGTTTCAGCTTCGCGGTGCCGGCGTCGTTCTCGTGGTGGGCGTCGTTGTTCTACCTGGCCCTCGCGGGCTCGGTGCTGACCTTCGCCTGCTTCCTGACTCTGCAGGACCGCATCGGCCCCGGCCCGACCGCGTCGATCGGCGTGATGACGCCGCTGCTTGCGCTCGTGATTTCGGTGGCGTTCGAGGGATTGCGACCGGACCTGCTCACGGTCGTGGGTGCCGCGCTGGCGGTGACGGGGAACGTGCTGATGCTGAAGCGCGTCTGACGGCCCACTGCCGGCCCGGCGCGACCATCGACTCGCTATAGTGAGCGCCGCCGCCCCACGCGCTCGCGATCGCAGCCGTCGAGGAGCATCGCTCGATGATCGCCATGTCCGAACACCCTTTGCGCCACGCACTCAACGCCGAGCTGCATGCGCGGCAACCCGAGGCGCTCTCGGCGCCGCTGCGCCTGACGTTCCTGGCGCTGTACTCGGACGCGTCCCAGCGCGACAGGGAACTGGAGCACGTTGGCGACCTGGCGCGCAGTCACGACGTGCCGGCTCCGTCCGACGGCACCGCCCATTTCAGCGCCGACCTCGGTGCGTTTCGACTCAAGTTCGAACGACACTCGGAATTCACGCGCTACAAGTTCATCGCCGCGGGCGCGGTGGACGAGCCGTTCGAGCACACGGCACTGCAAGCCGTGCCGGTCGACTGGCTGGCGCGGCTGCCCGGAAGGTTGCTGGTGGCAACGCACGTGGTGATGCTGCCGGCGCCGGGTCCGGCGACCACGCCCGACGTCGAGGCGCTGGCCGCACGCTACTTTGCGGGCAACGCGCTGGTCGGCGCAGGCATTGCAGGGGGTGCCGGCTTCGCCTTCACCGACTACCGCCTCCACGACGGATTCGGGCGCATGGTGGTGCTCGACCGCGGCATGTCGCAGCGACAGGCAGGCCGTATGGTCCAGCGCTTGCTCGAGATCGACGCCTACCGGCTCATGGCGCTGCTGACGCTTCCGGTAGCGCAGGAGCTGACCCCGTGGCTGACCCAGGCCGAGCGCGAACTCGCGGGGGTGAGCGCTTCGCTCGTGGCAGCCAGCGAGGCCATCGAGCCGACGCTGCTGGACCAGCTCACGCGCCTCGAGGCGCAGATCGAAAGCCGCGAGTCGGAGCACCACTACCGTTTCACGGCGGCCCAGGCTTACCACGGGCTCGTGCAGCGGCGCATCGAGGAACTGCGCGAAGTGCGCATCGATGGCGTGCAGAACTTCGAGGAGTTCACGGAGCGCCGACTCGCGCCTGCAATGAACACCTGCCGGTCCGTCTGGGCGCGCCTGGAGTCGCTGTCGCAACGCGTGGCGCGCGCCACCCAGCTGCTGTCCACGCGCGTGGACATCTCCCGCGAGCGCCAGAACCAGCAACTGCTGGAGTCGATGAATCGTCGCTCGGCCGCACAGTTGCGGCTGCAGCAGACGGTCGAGGGATTGTCCGTGGCGGCCATCACCTACTACATCGTGGGGCTGGTCGGCTACGTCGCCAAGGGACTGCACGCGGCCGGCGTGCACGTCAGCGTCGAGGCCGTGACGGCGATCAGCATCCCGCTGGTCGCGCTCGTCGTCGCGTA
>DASUYI010000481.1:0-6132 GCA_036377475.1 Steroidobacteraceae bacterium
TGGCTGCAGTTGCTGCTCGTGACCGGGCAGGCCTCGCTCGAGACGGCCGTGGCGGCCATGCGGCTCGAGGCGAGCGACTACCTGTTCAAGCCGATCGAACCGAAGACCCTGCGGGAGGCCGTCCAGCACGCGCTGACACGCGCCGAGAGCATCCGCAAGGTGCGCGCGACGACGGGAGACTCCCCTGGGGCGCGCGAGCTGCAGCAGATCGCCGACACCGCGAAGGCCCTCGCCGAGGACATGCGCCGCACGATCGAGAGCGATTCGTCCGGCCGGCGCGAAGGCCCGGTGGGGCAGCAGGGCGGCGCCCCGGCGCGCCCCGAGGACACGAGCCTGCGGACGCTCAAGCTGCTGCAGAAGCTGCAGGAGGCGCGCTCGAGCATTTTCGGCGAGGCCGTGATGCCCGAGCCGGCCTGGGAGATGCTGGCCGAGCTGATGCGGGCGCGGCTCGCGGGACAGCACCTGTCGGTCACGAGCCTCGCCCTGTCGTCGAAGAGTCCCATGACGACGGCGTTACGCCGGATCGAGGACCTGATCCAGGGCGGCCTCGCCGCCCGGATGCCCGATCCGGCCGACCGCCGGCGCACCTACGTCGAGCTCACGCCGGAAGGCATGGCACGGATGCAGCTGTTCCTGGAAGGGTTTGCGCGCACGGCCCTGGTCTCGACTTGAGGAAACGCCCGCATGCCACATGGCATTCCCGCTGCCGAGTTCCCTGAAGTGCGCAAGCTGCTGCACGACGTCAACGACGAGTTGTCCATCGCCGTGCTGCAGCTCGAGATGATGCTCGAGTCCGGGTCGGTGGAGCCGCAGTCGCGCGAATCCCTCGAGGAGTCGCTGGACGCCTGCCGGCGGGCGGCCGACAGCCTGAAGCAGGTCTGGATCATCCTCGGCCCGCGGCACCAGCCATGAACACTCGCCACGCCGTCGCGATCGTCGCGGCGCTGGCCGCGGGTGCCGGGCTTGCCCAGACGATTCCGGTTCCGGCCGCGCCGACCAAGCCGCGCACGACCAGCGAGGTGCTCGCCGCGACGACCGCGGCGGACTGGCGGCAGCTCGACCCGGACGACACGCTGTACCTGCAGTTGCCGGCCGGTCGCGTCGTGATCGAGCTGGCGCCGGCGTTCGCGCCGCTGCACGCGGCCAACCTGCGCACGCTGGTCCGGCAGAAGTATTTCGACGGCCTGGCGATCATCCGCTCGCAGGACAATTTCGTCGTGCAGTGGGGCGATCCCGCGGAAAAGCCGCGGCCGCTCGGCACCGCCCAGGCCAAGGTTCCAGCCGAGTTCACCGTCCGGCTGGGCCCCGCGATCCCGTTCGAACCGATCCCCGACCGCGACGGCTATGCGCCCGAGGTCGGCTTCAGCCTGGGGTTTCCGGCCGCTCGCGACACGACGCGGGGCGAGGCGTGGCTCACGCACTGCTACGGCATGGTCGGTGCCGGCCGCGGCAACGAGCCCGACAGCGGCAACGGGACCGAACTGTACGTCGTCACCGGACACGCGCCCCGCCAGCTCGACCGCAACATCGCGCTGGTCGGCCGCGTCGTGCAGGGCATGGAGCTGCTGTCGACGCTGCCGCGGGGAGCGGGTCCGCTCGGGTTCTACGAAAAGCCCGAACAGCACGTGCCCCTCACGAGCATCCGACTCGCCGCCGACCTGCCGGCAGCCGAGCGCGTGCCGCTCGAGGTCCTGCGCACCGACACCGCCAGTTTCCGCGCCCTCGTCGAGGCGAGGCGCAACCGCCGGGACGACTGGTATCTCGTCCCGGCGGGCTACGTCGACATCTGCAACATACCGATCGTCGCACGCACGCCGCCCTGAGCGACGAGGCGCCGCGCGAGGCAGAACTTCAGATCGGGGGAATGACCATGGACCGTTTCTGGCTCAAGCACTATCCGCCGGGCGTCCCGCACGACGTGGACGTTTCGCAGTACTCGTCGCTCGTCCAGCTGCTGGACGAGGGCTTTCGCAAGCACGCGACGCGGAACGCGTACGCGTACATGGACAAGTTCTTCACGTTCGCCGACGTGGACCGGTACTCCGCGGCCTTCGGCGCCTGGCTGCAGTCGCGCGGGCTCGCGCGCGGCGCGCGCGTCGCGCTGATGATGCCCAATGTCGTGCAGTACCCGATCGCGGTCGCCGGCGTGCTGCGCGCGGGATATATCGTCGTCAACGTGAATCCGCTGTACACGCCGCGCGAACTCGAGCACCAGCTCAAGGACTCGGGCGCGGAGGCGATCGTGATCCTCGAGAACTTCGCCGCGACGCTGCAGCAGGTCATCGCGAAGTCCGCCGTGAAGCACGTCGTCGTCGCCTCGCTCGGGGACATGCTCGGTTTCCCCAAGGGCGCGATCGTCAACTTCGCCATGCGCAAGCTGCGCAAGATGGTGCCCGAGTACTCGCTGCCCGGCCACGTCCGCTTCACCGACGCGATCGACGCCGGCGCGCGCCGGAAGCTCGAGCCCGTGCAGGTCGGGCCGCAGGACGTCGCGTTCCTGCAGTACACCGGGGGCACGACCGGCGTTTCGAAGGGGGCGGCGCTCACGCACCGCAACCTGGTCGCGAACGTGCTGCAGATGGAAGCCTGGATCGTGCCGGCGCTGCACGACACGTCGCGCGGGCCGGTTCCCGAGCAGTTCGTCTACATCTGCGCGCTGCCGCTGTACCACGTGTTCGCGCTCGTCGTGAACTGCCTGTTCGGCATGCGAATCGGCACTCTGAACGTGCTGATCACGAATCCGCGCGACATCGGCGGTTTCGTCAAGGACCTGGCGAAGTACAAGTTCAACGTGATTCCGGGCGTCAACACGCTCTTCAACGCTCTCTGCGAGAACGAGGAGTTCCGCAAGCTCGACTTCTCGAGCCTGCGCGTCGCGAACGGCGGCGGCATGGCGGTGCAGAAAGCCGTCTCGGACAAGTGGCGGTCGATCACCGGGTTGCCGATCATCGAGGGTTACGGGTTGTCCGAGACCTCGCCCGTCGCGACCTGCAATCCGATCACCAACACGGAGTACAACGGGACGATCGGGATGCCGTTCCCGAACACCGAGATCCTGATCCTCGACGATGCCGGCCAGCCGGTGCCGCTCGGACAGCCGGGCGAGATCGCGATCCGCGGGCCGCAGGTCATGGCCGGCTACTGGAACCGGCCGGACGAGACGGCGAAGGTGATGACCCCCGACGGTTTCTTCAAGTCGGGAGACGTCGGCGTGATGGACGAGCGCGGCTACATCCGCATCGTCGATCGCAAGAAGGACATGATCCTCGTCTCGGGCTTCAACGTGTATCCGAACGAGATCGAGTCGGTGATCGCGACGCACCCCGGCGTGGTCGAGTGCGCCGCGGTCGGCGTGCCGGACGAGCGGTCGGGCGAGGCGGTCAAGGTGTTCGTCGTGCGCAAGGATCCGGCGCTCACGGCAGAGCAGTTGATGGAGTTCTGCAAGCAGAACCTCACGGCCTACAAAAAGCCGAAGTACATCGAATTCCGCGACGAGCTGCCCAAGACCAACGTCGGCAAGATCCTGCGGCGCGAACTGCGCGATGCACCGGCGCAGGCGCAGGCGGCGAAGACGGCGTGAGGAAGCGGATAGCGGATAGCGGATAGTAGGAAGGGCCGACAGCGACGTCGGCCCTCCTCTTTTCCTACTAACCGCTAACCGCTAGTCACTTCTCCGCGGTCACTGACCGCGGAAGTTCGGCGGCCTCTTCTCCATGAACGACCGCATGGCCTCGCCGAGGTCTTCGGAGTGCAGGAACGCGGCGTTCCAGAGCGCGACGTAGTCGAGGTTCGCGTCCACGTCGCGGCGCGAGGCGAATCCGAGCACGTGCTTCGCGCCCTGTACCGCGAGCGGTGAATTCGCGGCGATCGCGTTCGCGATGTCCATCGCGTGGGCGAGCACCGCATCGCGGTCCGGCAGCACGGCGTTCACGAGTCCGACCTCGAGCGCACGCCGCGCATCGTAGTCGGCGCCGGTGAAGATCCACTCGCGCGCATGGCCGTCGCCGATCACTCGCGGCAGGCGCTGCAGCGAGCCCACGTCGGCCACCATCGCAACCCGCGTCTCCCGCACCGAAAACACCGCGTCGGCGGCGGCGAGACGGATGTCGCAGGCCGTGACGAGATCGATGCCGGCGCCGAGGCACGCGCCGTGCACGGCGGCGATCACCGGCTTGTTGGTGTCGGCGAAACAGGACGCCGTGCGCTGGTAGGCGCGGATGTCGTCGTACAACTGCCGGCGCTTCGCGACCGGCGAGCCCTCGACGCCCGACAGCGAGCCCCCCGAGCCGAGGGCCGGCGCGTGGTCGACGAGGTCGATTCCGGCACAGAACGCCTTGCCTTTGCCCGTGAGCACGATCGCGCGCACGTCGGGGTCGCGATCGAGGGCTGCCACGGCCTCGGGGATCGAATGCCAGAGCGCGCGATGCAATGCATTGAGCTTGTCGGCGCGATCGAGGCACAGCGTCGCCACGCCCCCCGCGCGTTCGATGGCAAGGTGTGCGAAGGGTTCGGACATCCGGTGGATCCTCGATGGGGTTTCGTGCTGCGGGATCAGCCGCGCCGGGTGCGACCGGTGCGGCGTGCGAGGCCCACCACGCCGCGCACGAGCGCGTCGGCGGCGCCAGGGGTCAATGCGGCGATTTTTTCGACCAGCGCGCCCCCCGGCGGAACGGCCACCTCGGCGAGCCTCAGGCGCACCGCGGCGAAAATCGCCCAGACGACCCACGCGGGCGGCATCGTCAGTTTCTTCGGCCAGAACCCGGACGTGACCGGGTCGGCGGCCGCGGTCTTCGCCATCGGCGTGTCGATCACGCCGGGCAGCACGAGCGAGACGCCGATGTTTCCGCCGGCGAGCTCGGTGCGCAGCGCCTCGGTCATGCCCACCAGCGCGAACTTGGTCGCCGAGTAGCCGCCCAGCGGTGAAAACCCGCGCCGGCCCGCGAGGCTCGCGACGTTGACGATGTGGCCGCCGTCCGCCTGGTGCCGCATCTGTTTCACGGCTGCCTGCATCACGTGCAGCGCGCCGAACAGGTTCACGTCGAGCATGCGCTGCAGGTCGGCCGGGTCGATGCGCGCGACCGGCGCCGGAATCAGCACCCCCGCGTTGTTGACGACGATGTCGACGCGCTTGAAGCGCGCGACCGCCTTGCGGAAGCAGGCCCGCACGGACTCCGCGTCGGTCACGTCGGTGGCGACGCTGAGCGTCTTCGCACCGTGCTGCTCCCGCGCGAGCTTCGCGACCTTGGCGAGTTCGCCCGCGCGTCGCGCGACGAGCACCACGCTCGCCCCGGCGCGCGCGAAACCGAGCGCGGTTTCGCGGCCTATGCCGCTCGAGGCGCCCGTGACGAGCGCGACCTTGCCATCGAACCGGATCGAGGGAAGCTGCATCGGCCTAGCCTAGCGCGTCTCCCATCCGCGTCCTAGGCGGGGCAACGCGTACCGTCAGGCCGCCACGGCCGGGGCGTGCGCGTTGCGCAACTCCGCGAGCAACTCCGCCTGCCGCTTGTTCGCGGCCTCCAGTTGCCGGAGCTTGACGTGGCCGAACCCGCGCACCTGTTCCGGCAAGGACGCCAGCTGCACGGCGACGGCGTGGTTGGCCGATTCAAGTCGCGCGAGCAGCTCCTCGACGAGCCGCTCGTAGTCGTCGATCAGTTGACGCTCTAGCCTGCGGTCCGGCAGCCACCCGAACGGGTCGAGCGCCGTGCCGCGCAGGCGCTTCATCCGCGCGAGCAGCCGGAACAGGTGCAGCACCCACGGGCCGAACTCGCGCTTGCGGGCGATGCCGGTGCGCGGATCGGGACGCGACACGAGGGGCGGGGCGAGGTGGAAGCGCAGGCGGTAGTCGCCCTCGAACGTCCGCTCGAGTCGTTCGAGGAACGCAGGCGAGCTGTGCAGCCGTCCGACCTCGTACTCGTCCTTGTACGCCAGCACCTTGAAGTAGTTGTGCGCCACCGCCTCCGCGAGCCCCGTCAGACCGCGCGCGCGATCGCGCTCCACGTCCCGGACGCGATGCACCAGACGCTCGTAGCGGTCCGCATAGGCGCGATCCTGGTACTCCGTCAGGTACTCGACTCGACGCTGCGTGATCGCGTCCAAGCTCTGGGCAAGCGGAATCCGCGCCGGGACGGCGAC
>DASUYI010000482.1:0-7185 GCA_036377475.1 Steroidobacteraceae bacterium
CGCTCCAGGTAGCGCGGACTCGCATAGACCTGGCTGCGAAACACCGAGAGCCGTCGCGCCACGAGGTTGCCGTCGCGCAGTGGGCCGACGCGCAGGGCAACGTCGATTTCCTTGTCGATCAGGTCAAGCGGTTCGTTCGTGAGCACCATCTCGACGCGCACTTCGGGGTACCGCGCCTGGAATTCGCCGAACAGCGGCGTGATTCGTGAGATCGCGAACGAGTAGGGCGCCGTGACGCGCAACCAGCCGCGCGGACCGCCCTGCAACTGGCCGATCGCACTTTCGGCCTCGTCCAGTTCGCGCGCGATGCGTTGCGAGTGCTCGAAGTAGATGTTGCCGGCTTCCGTCAGGCCGAGCTTGCGGGTCGTCCGGTGCAGCAGCTGCGCCCCGAGCCGCAACTCCAGTTCCTGGATCTTGCGACTGACCGTCGTCTTGGGCAGTCGCAACGCGCGCGCCGCGGAAATGAAGCTGCCGTGTTCGACCACCTTGGCGAAGATCAGCGTGTCGTTGAGATCGCGCGGCATCGACGTGCTCCTGCGACCACGGTCTCCGAGACGTCGGAATTTGATTGGACCGCGGGCGGGATAATTATTCCCTAAATCTCCGGCTAATCAATGGCGCGCTTGAGGCCTATCGTACGCGCCCATGACGACCCGCAACCCCCACATTCCGGCTTTCGATGTAAAGATCGAGAGTAATCAAGCGCTTACCGCGCGCGAGCGCTCGATTGGCAGCGATCGTCCCGCTCACGGGGCGGTGCATCCCGTGTCCGGGACAATCGAGGCGCCGATCGTCGTGATCGGCGCCACTGGGACAATCGGCAGCGCGGTCGTTCGCGCCCTGGTGGCGGCCGGCCAGCCGGTCGTTGCCGCTGCCCCGCAGCAGGCGCGACTGGACGAGCTTCGAGAGGGTCTTGCGCCGGGCGCGGTCACGCCCGTCGTCGCACATGTCGTGACCGAAGCGGATGCTGCCGAGCTGGCCGATCGGCTGCGCGCACTCGGGCGTCCCATTGCGGGCGTGGTCGTCACGTTTCCGCACGGCCGGTCCGCCGAGGTCGGCGCCGACCGTGGCCGAGTGCTCGAGCGCACGACCGACGCACTGGCCGATTGCCTGCAACAGACGGTGCTCGCGCAGCACGCGCTCGCGCGTCACTTGATTCCGTTGCTGGCCGATTCGGGCCGGACGGCGCATTACCTGATCGTCGGAGGCCCCGGCAGTGAAACGCCATGGGCCGGGTACGGACACCGCTCCGTCGCGATGGCCGCGACGCGGATGCTGGCGCGCGTGCTGCATGGCGAAGCGCAGTCGTCGGGCGTCCGCGTCCAGCTGCTCTCGATCGACTCGCCGGTCCGCGGCGAGCGCCCGGGCGAACACGAATGTCCCGAGTGGCCGTCCGCCAGTGGCATCGCCGAGCGCCTGGTGCGCCTGCTCGACCGCCGCGCCACCGACGAGGCTCCCGACGCCGTCATCGCCTGCGCCCGCGACACCGCGGCGCGCTGGAAAGCACACGCGGCAGCAACGTTCGGCGACGTGCCGTCGTTCCTGCGCTCGCTCACGAACACGCCGAAAAAGATCACTCCGCAGTGAGGAATGTCCAGATGAACTTCCGCCGCCAGAAACTCTACCGAGCCGCCTTGATCGTTCCCGTGGTGCTCGCCGCCGTCTACGCGGTCGCGCGCGACGGGCAGGACGCCCCCGCCGGGGCGCCGCCGCCCCCGGCCGTGAGCGTCGCCAAGGTCGTCGAGCGCGAATTCCAGCCCTGGGACGAATTCACGGGCCGGATCTCGGCGGTCGAGACCGTCGACCTGCGCCCACGCGTGAGCGGCTACATCGAACGCGTCGCGTACGAGGAGGGTCGCGAGGTCCGCAAGGGTGACCTGCTCTTCGTGATCGACCAGCGCCGCTACCGCGCCACGCTCGACCACGCCGCCGCCGAATACGAGCGCGCGCGCAGCGAGGCCCGGCTCGCGGCCACCGAACTCGAACGCGCCGAGACGCTGCTCGCCTCGCGGGCGATCTCGCGCGAGGAGTTCGACACGCGTCGCGCCGCGAACGCGCAAGGCAACGCCGCCGCCCGGGCGGCCGCCGCGGCCGTCGACGCCGCGAAACTGGACCTGCAGTTCACCGAGGTGCGCGCCCCGGTCGATGGCCGCGCGGGTCGCGCACTCGTGACGGTCGGCAACCTCGCGCAGGCCGATTCCACGGTGCTGACGACGATCGTGTCGCTCGACCCGATGCACGTCTACTTCGAGGCCGACGAGCAGACTTTCCTCGAATACGCGGCGGCCTCGCGTCGCGGCCAGCACCGTACGAACGCGAGCCCCGTGCGCGTCGGGCTCGCCAACGAGCCCGGCTTTCCGCACCCCGGCACGGTCGACTTCGTCGACAACCAGGTCGATCCGCGCACCGGCACGATCCGGGCGCGGGCAGTCGTGCCGAACGGCGACCGCTCGCTCACGCCGGGGCTGTTCGCGCGCGTGCAACTCGCCGGTGGCCGCCGCCAGGCCGCACTGCTGATCGACGAAAAGGCCGTGCTGACCGACCAGGACCGCAAGTACGTCTACGTGCTCGGGCCCAACAACGTCGCGGTGCGCAAGGACATCGTGCTCGGTCGCAAGGCAGGCGACTTGCGGGTCGTCGATCACGGCCTCGCGCCGAACGAGCTCGTGATCGTGCACGGCGTGCAGAAGGTGTTCTTCGCGGGCATGCCGGTCGCCCCGCAGGAAATCGCGATGGGTGAGTCCGCGCCCGACGCACTGCGCATGGCGGCCAACGCGGCCGCGACCGCGGACGCCAGCTGAGGGAGCGCGAAATGGACTTCTCCAAGTTCTTCATCGATCGGCCGATCTTCGCGGCCGTGCTTTCGATCGTGATCTTCGCGGCGGGATTGATCGCGTTGCCGCTGCTGCCCGTCACGGAGTACCCGGACGTCGTGCCGCCGACGGTGCAGGTGCGCGCCATCTACCCGGGCGCGAACCCGAAGGTGATCGCCGAGACGGTGGCGACGCCGATCGAGGAGGCGATCAACGGCGTCGAGAACATGATGTACCTGAAGTCGGTCGCCGGCAGCGACGGCGTCATGGTCACGACCGTTACGTTCCGCGCAGGCACCGACCCCGACGACGCGCAGGTGCTCGTGCAGAATCGGGTCAACCAGGCGCTCGCGCGCCTGCCCGAGGACGTCCGTCGCCAGGGTATCGTGACGCAGAAGCAGTCACCGACGCTGACGATGGTCGTGCACCTGCTGTCGCCGGACGGCCGCTACGACTCGCTCTACCTGCGCAACTACGCGACGCTGCGGATCAAGGACGAACTCGCGCGATTGACTGGCATCGGCGAGGTCGGCCTGTTCGGCTCGGGCGACTATGCGATGCGCGTCTGGCTCGACCCCGACAAGGTCGCCGCGCGCGGCCTGACGGCGGGCGACGTGGTGCGCGCGATCCGCGAGCAGAATGTGCAGGTCTCCGCCGGCCAGCTCGGCGCGGAGCCGACGCCGAACGGCAGCGACTTCCTCGTGTCGATCAACGCGCAGGGCCGGCTGCAGACGGAGGAGGAGTTCGGCCAGATCGTGATCGAGAGCGGCGTCGAGGGCGAGATCGTGCGACTCGCGGACGTCGCTCGGCTCGAACTGGGCGCGGGCGACTACACGCTGCGCTCGCAACTCGACAACCAGGACGCGGTGGCGATCCCGATCTTCGAGGCGCCGGGCGCCAACGCGATCGAGCTCTCCGACGCCGTGCGCGCGAAGATGGCCGAGCTCGCGACGCGCTTTCCCGAGGGCATGACCTACGAGGTGGTCTACGACCCGACGGTGTTCGTGCGCGACTCGATCAAGGCCGTCGTGCAGACGCTGTTTGAGGCCGTGCTGCTGGTGGTGCTGGTCGTGATTCTGTTCCTGCAGACCTGGCGCGCGTCGGTGATCCCGCTGATCGCGGTGCCGGTGTCGGTGGTCGGCACGTTCGCGGCGCTGCACCTGCTCGGGTTCTCGATCAACACGCTGAGCCTGTTCGGGCTCGTGCTCGCGATCGGCATCGTCGTCGACGACGCGATCGTCGTGGTCGAGAACGTCGAGCGCAACATCGAAGAAGGCAAGACGCCGCTCGAGGCAGCGCACCAGGCCATGCGCGAGGTGTCCGGCCCGATCATCGCGATCGCGCTCGTGCTCTGCGCCGTGTTCGTGCCGATGGCGTTCCTGACCGGCGTCACCGGGCAGTTCTACAAGCAGTTCGCCGTGACGATCGCGATCTCGACCGTGATCTCGGCGATCAACTCGCTGACGCTGTCGCCGGCGCTGGCCGCGGTGCTGCTGCGGCCGCACGGCGCGCCCAAGGACATGCCGACGCGGATCATCGACCGGGCGTTCGGCTGGCTGTTCCGGCCGTTCAACCGCTTCTTCGGCCGCAGTGCCGAGCGCTACCAGCTCGGCGTCTCGCGCTCGCTGCATCGGCGCGGTGCGGTCTTCGCCGTGTACGTGGCGTTTCTCGGGCTCGCGGCGCTGGTGTTCCAGGCGGTGCCCGGCGGGTTCATCCCGACCCAGGACAAGCTGTACCTCATGGGCGGCGTCAAGCTGCCCGAAGGCGCCTCGCTCGAGCGAACAAATGAAGTGATCCGCCGCATGAGCGAGGCCGCGCTCGCGACCGACGGCGTCGAAAGTACCGTCGCGTTCCCGGGCCTCAACGCGTTGCAGTTCACGAACACGCCGAACACCGGCGTCGTGTTCTTCACGCTGGACCCGTTTGCCGAGCGCGATCGGACGGCGAAGGAGATCAACGACGAGCTCAATGCGAAGTTCGCGACGATCCAGGAAGGGTTCGCGTTCTCGATCATGCCGCCGCCGATCCTCGGCCTCGGCCAGGGCTCGGGCTATTCGCTCTACGTGCAGGACCGTGCGGACCTCGGTTACGGCGAACTGCAGAAATCGATCAGCGCGCTTTCGGGCGCGATCGCGCAGACGCCGGGCCTGCACTTCCCGATCACGACCTACCAGGCCAACGTGCCGCAGCTCGACGCGCAGGTGGACCGCGTCAAGGCCAAGGCGCAGGGCGTGCCGCTCACGGAGCTGTTCGACACGCTGCAGACCTACCTGGGATCGGCCTACGTCAACGACTTCAATCGCTTCGGGCGTACCTACCAGGTGATCGCGCAGGCCGACGGTCCGTTCCGCGACGACGTGCGCGACATCGCCAACCTGCGCACGCGCAACGCCGCAGGCGAGATGGTGCCGATCGGCAGCATGGTGACGCTGCGGGAAAGCTACGGCCCGGATCCGGTGCTGCGCTACAACGGCTATCCGGCGGCGGACCTGCTCGGCGACGCCGACCCGCGCGCGATGTCGTCGAGCGAGGCCATGGCCGCCGTCGAAGGCATCGCGGCCGAGGTACTGCCGAGCGGCATGACCATCGAATGGACCGACCTGAGTTACCAGCAGGCGACGCAGGGCCGCGCCGCGTGGATCGTCTTCCCGCTGGCCGTCATGCTGGTGTTCCTGGTGCTCGCGGCGCTCTACGAGAGCTGGACGCTGCCGCTCGCCGTGATCCTGATCGTGCCGATGTCGATGCTCGCGGCGCTCGTCGGCGTGTGGATCACCGGTGGCGACAACAACGTCTTCGTCCAGGTGGGTCTCGTCGTGCTGATGGGCCTCGCCTGCAAGAACGCGATCCTGATCGTCGAGTTCGCGCGCGAACTCGAGCTGCAGGGACGCGGCATCGTCGAGGCGGCGCTGGAAGCGTCGCGGTTGCGGCTGCGGCCGATCGTGATGACTTCGATCGCATTCATCGCGGGCACGGTGCCGCTCGTGCTTGCGCATGGTGCGGGCAGCGAGGTGCGCGTCGTGACGGGCGTGACGGTCTTCGCCGGCATGCTCGGCGTGACGTTGTTCGGCCTGTTCCTGACGCCCGTGTTCTACGTTGCGCTGCGCCGGTTCGTCGAATGGCGTGGCGCGCGCGCGAGCACCGCGCGTGACGTGCTGCCGCATTCGAGCGCACTGGAGGTGGGTCATGGTTGAGCCGAGACAAGTTCCCCGCATCGTTCGCTCGGTGCTTGCGGCGAGCGTCATGTTCACGTTGGCCGCGTGTGCCGTCGGGCCGGACTACCGGGCACCGCAGACCGCCGTGCCCACCGCCTACACGAGCGACGCCGCACGCATTGCGCGCAGTGCGGCGGACGCGGGCCCGGCCGTCGCGGCGACGACGGCCGCCGCACCGTTGCCCGCGCCCGACGCGCCGTTCTGGCAGCGGTTCGAGGATCCGCTGCTCGACGAACTCGTCGACACGGCGCTGCGCGAGAACCACGACCTCAAGGTTGCGCTCGCGCGGTTCGACGAAGCGAATGCGCTGCTGCGGCAAGCCCGGTTCGACTACCTGCCCACCATCACGGCCGGCGCCGGTGTGTCGGACTCTCGTTCGAGCGCGGATCAGCTGCCCGGCGGGTCGCGCGCGGACCGTGACACCAACCGGTACTCGGCGCAGGTCAACCTCGGCTGGGAACTCGACGTCTTCGGCCGGCTGCGGCGCAACGTCGAGTCGCAGCGCGCGGACGTGGCCGCGAGTGCCGGCGATCTCGCCGCCGTTCAGGTCGCGATCGTCGGCGAGGTGGCACGCAGCTACCTCGAGCTGAGGGGACTGCAGCAGCGTCTCGCGGTGGCGCGCAGCAATGCCGCGAACCAGCGGGAGACGCTGCGCATCGTCGAGGCGCGGCTCGACGCAGGGCGCGGCACCGAGTTCGACACCTCCCGGGCCAGTGCGCAACTCGAGACCACGCTGTCCCGGATCCCGGCGTTTGCCGCCGCGGTGGACGTGACGATGCATCGACTGGCCGTGCTGACGGGCCAACCGCCGGGGGCGCTCGTGGCGCGACTCGACGCCGCCGCGACCGGCCTGCCGCGACTGCCGGATGCAGTCGATGCCGGGGCGCCGGGCGAGCTGCTGCGTCGACGCCCCGACGTGATCGCGGCCGAGCAGCGGCTGCACGCCGCGACGGCACGCATCGGCGTCGCGACGGCCGACCTGTTCCCACGCTTCACGCTCGGTGGCCTCGTCGGTACCCAGGCGCTCGAGAGCAGCGCGCTGTTCTCGCGCGACAGCGAGACCCGGTTCGTGGCGCTCGGCGTCGACTGGTCGTTCCTCGACGTCGGTCGCGTGCGCGCGCGGATTGCCGCGACGGACGCCGCGGCGTCGGGGGCCCTGG
>DASUYI010000483.1:0-4666 GCA_036377475.1 Steroidobacteraceae bacterium
AACGTCGAGATAAGTGGATCGCCACGATACTCGTCGCGCAGCGCCAGGCCCTTTTCGATGTACTCGTTCGGCCCCGAGGCCCAGCGCGTGGCGGTTTCCACCACCACGAGCCCGACACTCGCGCGCACGTGCAACTCGGCGGCGGTGCGCGCCACGATTTCCGGCCACAGGTGCATGTCGCCGAAGCACGTCACGCCTGCGCGCAACATTTCGGCGATCGCGAGTTCCGTGCCGTCGCGGACGTATTCGGGATCGACCCAGCGTCGCTCGATCGGCCAGATCGCCTCGCGCAGCCAGGGCCCGAACGACACGTTCTCCGCACGTCCTCGCAACAAGGTCATGGCAGCGTGCGTGTGCGCGTTGACGAAGCCCGGCAGCAGCACGTGGTGCGGACGCTCGATCGACTCGTCGGCGCTGTACCGAGCCGTGGCCTCTTCGATCGGGAGCACGGCGACGATGCGTCCGGACCGGATCGCGACCGCATGGTCGGTGAGCGCCGGACCGTCGGGTTCGACGGGCACCACCCAGCGCGCACAAACGAGCGTGTCTACGGACTCCATGCGGGGACTTCCAGATCGGGGGCGGCAGTATAGCGGGCGAGCACGCCGGTTACCGGAAAAAGCCGTGCTGCGACGGGCATTTGGGCAGCGCGTCGTGCTATCATTTTCGCTTCTTTTCGGTCGCTCACCGGGCGGCCGGATAACCACCTCGTGACGACCCTGTGCGGTCGCCTGGACAGACGGATTCATGGCAGAAATCGCCCGCGAACTCCTGCACGTCAACCTCGAAGACGAGATGAAGCAGTCGTACCTCGATTACGCGATGAGCGTGATCGTGGGGCGCGCGCTGCCCGACGTCCGTGACGGACTCAAGCCCGTGCACCGGCGCGTGCTGTACGCGATGCGGGAACTCGGCAACGACTGGAACCGGGCCTACAAGAAATCCGCCCGTGTCGTCGGCGACGTGATCGGCAAGTACCACCCGCACGGCGACACGGCCGTCTACGACACGATCGTGCGCATGGCGCAGCCCTTTTCGATGCGCTACCTGCTCGTGGACGGGCAGGGCAACTTCGGCTCGGTCGACGGCGACGCGCCCGCGGCGATGCGCTACACCGAAGTCCGCATGTCCCGGATCGCGGGCGAACTGCTGGCGGACATCGACAAGGAGACGGTCGAGTTCGTCCCCAACTACGACGAGTCCGAGAGCGAGCCGTCGGTGCTGCCTACCAAGGTGCCGAACCTGCTCGTCAACGGGTCGTCCGGCATCGCCGTCGGCATGGCGACGAACATCCCGCCGCACAACCTGCACGAGATCGTGGCGGCCTGCGTCGCATTCATCGACAACCCGGGCGTCACCATCCCGGAATTGATGGAGCACGTGCCGGGGCCGGACTTCCCGACGGCCGGCATCATCAACGGCGCCCGCGAGATCTACAACGCGTACACGACGGGTCGTGGCCGCATCGTCGTGCGCGCACGGGCCGACATCGAGGAGTACGACAACGGCCGCGAGGCGATCATCGTCACCGAACTGCCGTACCAGGTGAACAAGGCGCGGCTGCTCGAGCGCATCGCCGACCTGGTCCGCGGCAAGCTGATCGATGGCATCTCGGAACTCCGCGACGAAAGCGACAAGGACGGCATGCGCGTCGTCATCGAGCTCAAGCGCGATGCCAATGCCGAAGTCGTGCTGAACAACCTGTTCAAGCAGACGCCGATGGAGTCGGTTTTCGGCGTCAACATGGTGGCGCTGCTCGACGGGCAGCCGCGCCTGCTCAATCTGAAGGACATGATCGAGGCCTTCGTGCGCCACCGCCGCGAGGTGGTGACGCGGCGGACGGTGTTCGACCTGCGCAAGGCCCGCGAACGGGGCCACATCCTCGAAGGTCTCGCCGTCGCACTCGCCAACATCGACGAGGTGATTGCGCTGATCAAGGCATCGCCGACGCCGGCCGACGCCAAGGCGGGGTTGACGTCGCGCGAGTGGCAGGGCGGTGCGGTGCCGGAAATGCTCGCGCGCGCGGGCGACGTGAGCGCCCGCCCCGAAGGCCTCGAGGCAGCGCTCGGCCTGCACGGCGGCATCTACCGGCTGTCCGAGGCCCAGGCGCAGGCAATCCTGGACCTGCGCCTGCACCGGCTCACCGGGCTCGAGCAGGACAGGATCATCGCCGAGTACGCCGAACTGCTCGACACGATCCGCGACCTGAGCGACATCCTCGCGCGCCCCGAGCGCCTGCTGCAGGTGATCCGTGACGAACTCACTGCGATCCGCGAGCAATACGGAGACGCGCGGCGCACCGAGATCCTGCGCGACGAATCCGACCTGTCGATCGAGGACCTGATCACGCCCGAGGACGTGGTGGTCACGCTGACGCACGGCGGCTACGCCAAGGCGACGCGGGTCAGCGAGTACCGCGCGCAGGGCCGCGGCGGCAAGGGCGTGACGGGCGCGACGTTCAAGGACGAGGACTTCATCGAGAAGATCTTCGTCGCGAACACGCACGACACGCTGCTCTGCTTCTCCAGCCGCGGCCAGCTCTACTGGCTCAAGGTCTACCAGTTGCCGATCGCGGCGCGGCACAATCGCGGCAAGCCGATCGTGAACCTGCTGCCGCTGCAGGACAGCGAGCGGATCACGGCAGTGCTGCCGATCCGCGAGTACGAAGAGGACCGGTACGTGTTCATGGCGACGGCCCTCGGCACGGTCAAGAAGACCTCGCTCGTCGCGTTCTCGCGTCCGCGGACGGCGGGCATCATCGCGGTGGGCCTCGACGACGGCGACAAGCTCGTCGGCGTGGACATCACCGACGGCAAGCGCGACGTGATGCTGTTCACGACCGAGGGCAAGGCCGTCCGCTTCTCGGAAGACGACGTGCGCGCGATGGGTCGCAACGCGGCGGGCGTGCGTGGCATCCGCATGCCCGAGTCCGAGCGCGTCATTTCGCTGATCATCCCGGACCCGAACGGCCTGATCCTCGTCGCATCCGAAAACGGCTATGGCAAGCTCACCTCGGTCGAGGAATTCCCGGTGCACGGGCGCGGCGGCCAGGGCGTCATTGCCATCCAGACGACCGAGCGCAATGGGCAGCTCGTGGCCGCGACGCAGGTGACGACCGAGAACGAACTCATGGTCATGAGCTCGAGCGGAACCATCGTACGCACGCCGGCCTCCGAAGTTTCCGTCCTCGGGCGCAATACGCAAGGCGTGCGCCTGATGAAGCTCGACGAGGGCGAGCGCCTGATCGGCGTCGAGTCGGTCGACCCCGAGCCGCCGAGCAGCGAAGTCGAGGGCGAGATCGAAGGTGAGGGCGAGCAGTTGCCTCCGTCGGAGCGCGTGATCGCACCGGGCGACGAGCCTGCCGCGGGCGAACCTGCGCCGCCGTCGGCCTGAGACTGATTCCCGAGTGCGCGCGGCCCTGGTCGCGACGGCATAAGCAAATGCCGTCGCGTCACCGTGTGCGTCGAATGCCCTGCTAAACTGCAGTGCAAAACAGCCGCCGGAGACGACCCCGTCCATGACCCGCGTCTACAACTTCAGCGCCGGCCCGGCCGCGCTGCCACAGGAAGTGCTCGAGCGGTTGCGCGAGGAGATGCTCGACTGGCACGGCCACGGCATGTCCGTCATGGAGATGAGCCACCGCGGCAAGGCGTTCGTCGGCATCGCGCAGCAGGCCGAGGCCGACCTGCGAGAACTGCTCGCCGTGCCGTCGAACTACAAGGTGTTGTTCCTGCAGGGGGGCGCGACGGCCCAGTTCGCCGCGATTCCGCTCAATCTGACCGCGCCCGGTGCGGTCGTCGACGTGGTGAACACGGGCGCCTGGTCGAAAAAGGCGATCGCGGAGGCGAAGAAGTACTGCAAGGTCAACGTCGTCGCCGACGCGGCCTCCTCGAACTACGCGCACGTGCCACCGCAGGCGGAGTGGAAGCGTTCTGCGGCCGCGACCTACCTGCATTACACGCCGAACGAGACGATCGGTGGCGTCGAGTTTCCGTTCATCCCGGACGGTGACGCGACGCTGGTCGCCGACTTTTCGTCGACGATCCTGTCACGCCCGCTCGACGTCGGTCGCTTCGGCGTCATCTATGCCGGTGCGCAGAAGAACATCGGTCCGGCAGGGCTCGTCGTCGTGATCGTGCGCGACGACCTGCTCGGTCGCGCGCGTGCCGACGTGCCGGCCGTCTTCGACTGGCAGGCCATGGCGGCCGACGGCTCGATGCTCAACACCCCCGCCACGTACTCCTGGTACGTCGCTGGCCTGGTGTTCGACTGGGTCAAGCATCAGGGCGGTCTGGCGGCGATGGCCGAACGCAACCGGGCCAAGGCCGCGAAGCTCTACGACGCGATCGACGGGTCCGGTTTCTACAGGAACCCCGTCGCGGTCGAATGCCGCTCCTGGATGAACGTGCCGTTCACGCTGCCGGACGTCGCACTCGAGAAGCCGTTCGCCGAAGGCGCGAAGCGGGCGGGTCTCGTGGCGCTCGAGGGACACCGCTCGGTGGGCGGCATGCGCGCGAGCATCTACAACGCCATGCCGAGGGCCGGCGTCGACGCGCTGGTCGCGTACATGAAGGAATTCCAAAGAGCAAGGGGATAGGGGGTAGGGGATAGGGGATAGTGATAGCGCTACGCGCCCCTGTCGCCCCACCTTTCAGCACAGGTTTCT
>DASUYI010000484.1:0-4637 GCA_036377475.1 Steroidobacteraceae bacterium
TCGGCAGCGGCACCCGGGGCGCCGGCGCCCTGGTCGTCGGGGTGAGCCGGTTCCTCGCGATGGACCGCGGCTACCGCGACTTCCTGGAGCTCGCCACCGCCCAGATCTCCCGCGCGGTGACCAACCTGCGCGCCTACGAGCTCGAACGCCGCCGGGCCGCCGAGCTGGCCGCGCTGGACACCGCCAAGACCAACTTCTTCTCCAACGTGAGCCACGAGTTCCGCACCCCGCTCACGCTGATGCTCGGACCCCTCGAGCAGATGCTCGCGCTCGGCCATGACGACGTGCCGGAACGGCTCCAGCCGGACCTCCAGACGATCTACCGCAGTTCGTTGCGTCTCCTGAAACTGGTCAACACGCTGCTCGACTTCTCGAGGATCGAGGCCGGTCGCGCCGACGCGAGTTTCGAGCCCACGGACCTCGGGCATTACACCGAGGAACTCGCAAGCGTATTCCGTTCGACCGTCGAGAGCGCGGGGTTGCGTTATACGGTCGAGTGCGAACCGCTGCACGAGCCCGTCTACGTCGACCGGCAGATGTGGGAGAAGGTCGTCTTCAACCTGCTGTCGAACGCGCTCAAGTTCACGTTGTCCGGCGAAATTGCAGTCCGGCTGCAGGCGCGCGGCGACCATGTCGAATTGAGCGTGTCCGACACCGGGTTCGGCATCGCCCCTGCCGAGCAGTCGCGGATCTTCGAACGGTTTCACCGGCTCACGAACGTGCGTGCCCGCACGCAGGAAGGCACCGGCATCGGTCTCGCGCTGTCCCAGGAATTCCTGCGACTGCACGGCGGAACGTTGCGGGTCGACAGCGAACCCGATCGCGGCTCGGTCTTCACGGTTTCGATCCCGCGTGGATACGCGCACCTGCCGGCGGAGCACCTGCGTTCACAGGCGCTGCACGGCAACCTCGGCGTGCGCAGCGCCGCGTACGTCAATGAAGCCGTCGGCTGGCTGGAAGGAGGCGCAGCCCCGGCTCGGGCGACTCCCGATGGAAACGAGCCTGCGCCGACACGAGGCCTGCGCCCTCGCGTGCTCGTTGCCGATGACAACGCAGACATGCGCGGTTACCTGAACCGGATCTGCGGCGAACGCTGGGACGTCGAGACCGTGAGCGACGGCCTCGCGGCGCTCGCCGCGATCGAGCGCGATCCACCGGACCTCGTGCTGGCCGACGTGATGATGCCCGGCCTCGACGGCCTGGAACTGGTCCGTCGGTTGCGGGCGGACACCGCCACGCGCGAACTGCCGGTGATCCTGCTGTCGGCGCGCGCGGGCGAGGAAGCGCGGCTCGAAGGCCTGCAGGCCGGGGCGAGCGACTATCTCGTGAAGCCTTTTTCCGCGAGGGAACTGCTCGCGTACGTCGAGGCCCGGCTCGAAATCGCGGCGATCCGTCGCAACGCCGAGCACGGGCTGCGACAGAGCGCAGCGCTCAACGAGATCCAGCGCGACACGCTGGCGCTCACCATGGGCGGGGCGCCGGTGGAGGCGGTTTTGCAGGTGATCGCAGACTCGGGTCGCAGGCTGCTCGGCGACGAAGCCTGCACGGCCGTTTACCTGCAGGACCCGACGGAGGCGACGCTGCGATTCGGCGCCTCGTCGGGACTGCCGGACCTGTACGCACGGGAGGCACGTGACATCCCGGTCGGCGCCGACTCGTTGCCGTGCGGGCGCTCGGCGTTCTCCGGTCGCGCGACGATCGTTCCCGACCTCGCGGACGACGCGGCGTGCGCGCCGTACCTGCCGCTGGCCCGCACGCTCGGCCTGCGCTCCTGCTGGTCGCTGCCGATCTGCTCGGCCGAAGGTCGCGTGCTCGGCACCTACGCGGTCTATCGTCGCGAGCCGAACGAACCGTCCGCGGTCGAAGTCGACCGCATGAAACTGCTCATCCAGACCGCCGCAGTCGTGCTCGAACACTACGCGAGCACTCGCGTGCGCGAGGCGGCCGAATCGACGTTGCGCGTCAGCGAACAGCGGCTCAACGCGGCGCTCGAACTCGCGAACGCAAGCCGCCGGGAGATCGAAGGCCTGCTCGATGCGGCGCCACTCGGCGTCTACGTCGTCGATGCCGATTCCAGGTTCCGCCAGGCCAACCCGACGGCGCGGGCGACGTTCGGACTCGAACACGACATCATCGGGCGGGACTTCGCGACCGAGGTCGGGCGACTCTGGCCCGCCGGCCATGCGGCGGAAATCATCGGCCTTTTCCAGGACACGCTCGCGACCGGGCAGTCGCACGTCGTCCCGGAGCGCGTGCAGGTCCGACGCGATCTCGGGACGGTCGAGTACCAGGAGTGGCAGATCGACCGGATCCCGCTGGCGGACGGTCGGCCGGGCGTCGTCTGCTATTACCGCGACATCTCGACGCACGTTCGCGCGCGCAAGGCGCTGGCGCGCGCGGAAGCGCTGACGTCCGGTCAGAAGCGGGCCCTCGAGCTCTCGCTCAACGGCGGCGCGATCGACGAAGTGCTCGACGTGCTCGCGCGTACCGGCTACGAGGTTTTCCGCGACCAGGCGCCGACGGCGCTGTTCCGGACCGGTCCGCGAGGCCAACGCGGCGACCTCGTGGCCTTCGCCGGTCTTCCGTACAGCTACGTCCGCTCGTTCCGCGAGGCCAACCTGATCGAGGTGTCGCCGAGCCGACGCGCGATCCTGCACGGTGAGATGGTCGTCGTCGCGGACGTGCGGACCGATCCCACCTGCGTGTCATACCGCGACATCGCCGCGACGTACGACATCCGCGCGCTGTGGTCGTTCCCGATTCGCGCGCCCGACGGCACGGTGCTCGGCGCATTGACGGTGTACCGGCACGAACCCGGCGCGCCGCAGGCCGAGGACGTCGAGTCGATGCGGCTGCTCGCCGACACCGCGGGAATGCTGCTCGAACGGGACCGCGTCGTCGCGGCGCGCAACGCGGCAGAAGACGCACTGCGCGAAAGCGAGCGGCGCATCCGTGAACTCGCGGATGCGATGCCGCAGCTCGTGTGGACGTCCGACTCGACCGGGATGATCGACTACTACAACGGCCGTGCGGTGCAGTACCAGGGCATTCGACCGGGCGCGACGAGCGGCGTCGACTGGCGCCCCATGATTCATCCAGACGACCTGGAAGCCACGACGGCGGCGTGGGAGCGCTCGACGTCGCTGGGCACGCCGTATGCCTGTGAGCACCGGCTGCTGATGGCGGACGGCAGTTATCGCTGGCACCTCAGCCGGGCCGAACCCGTACGCAGCAGCGGGACCGACGACCGCGAAAAGAGCCGCTGGTTCGGCACGGCGACGGACGTCGACGAATTGCGGGCGGCCCGCGAAGCGCTGCACGACAACGAGGAGCGCCTGCGCGACGCGGACCGTCGCAAGGATGAATTCATCGCGATGCTGGCGCACGAGCTGCGCAACCCGCTCGCGCCCATCCGCACGGGACTGCAGGTGATCCAGCGCGCACCCGAGCGCGTGCGGGAAGTGGGTCGCCTCGGCGAGATCATGGAGCGGCAGGTCACGCACATGGTGCGCCTGATCGACGACCTGCTCGACGTCTCACGCATCACGTCGGGCAAGCTCGTGCTGCAGCGCCAGCCGAGCACGCTGCAGGAAATCGTCGCGGGCGCAGTCGACGCCAACCGCTCGGCGGTGGCCGCCGCCGGGCTCGAGCTCGCCGTGCACGTGCCCGAGCAACCCCTGTTGCTCGACGTCGATCCGACACGCTTCCTGCAGGTGGTCTCGAACCTGCTCAACAACGCATCCAAGTTCACGCCCGCGGGCGGCCGCATCGTCCTGTCGTCGTTCGTGGAAGGCGAGGACGACGCGGCGCAGCTCGTGCTGTGCGTGACGGACACCGGGATCGGCATTCGCGCCGACATGCTGCACCGCGTGTTCGAGATGTTCATGCAGGCCGAGCCGGCGCTGCCGCGGTCGAACAGCGGGCTCGGCATCGGACTTGCGCTCGCGCGCCAGCTGATGGAGATGCACGGCGGGACGCTGGAAGCGCACAGCGAAGGGCCGGGCAAGGGCAGCACCTTCACGCTGCGGCTGCCGCTCGGGCGGCACGCGGTGGATCAGCGGGGCCCGAGCGTCGCGACCCCGACCGTGACCTGCACGCGTCGCGTGCTGATCGTCGACGACAACGCCGACGCCGCGGAGGCGCTCGCGATGCTCGTGACCGACCTCGGCGGCGCGGCCTGCACCGCGAACGACGGCTACAGCGGCGTCGAGCGCATCGGCGACTTCGATCCCGAGATCGTGCTGCTCGACCTCGGCATGCCGGGCATGGACGGCTACGAGACCTGTCGCCGCATGCGCGAGGCTGGCTCACGCGCATACATCGTCGCGCTGACCGGCTGGGGCCAGGAGAAGGACCGCCACCAGGTGCTGCGCAGCGGTTTCGACGCGCACCTGACCAAACCCGCCGACCCGGTCCACCTCGAGGAACTGCTGGCGGCCGGGCGGCTCAGGACCGCGGCACGGCCGGTCTAGGGCCTGTCAACCCATGCTGGTGCCCGATCAGCGACCGGCGGCGGAGCCGGCGGCTGGCAGCGCGAGCAATGCGTCGCGACGTCCCAGCAGGGCCTTGCGTGCCCGCGCGTCCACGAGTTCGCCGAGCACCGACGCCAGCGTGGTTTCGTCGAGCCGTTGCAGCCG
>DASUYI010000485.1:0-5175 GCA_036377475.1 Steroidobacteraceae bacterium
GTCACGAGTTCCAACTCGAACCGGTTGCGCGAGATCGCCGACAAGGCCGGAATCCCGGGCTACCTGGTCGACGGCCCCGGCGACTTGCGTCCCGAGTGGTTCGAGGGCAGGCGTGCGGTCGGCGTGACGGCCGGCGCGTCGGCGCCGGAACTGCTGGTGCGTCGCGTCGTGGAGCGCCTGCGCGAATGGGGCGGGCAGGGCGCCGAGGAAATCGTCGGCCGCGCGGAGAGCGTCGTCTTCGCGTTGCCGCGAGAATTGCGGCAATCCGCGACGCTCAAGCCCGACGACGCGGAAGCCTGACGCCGGCCGCCGCCCGGTGGTCAGGCCATCAATCCCAGCAGACGGTCGATGTGGCGCCGCCCTGTTTCGTGGCGGTTTTCACGCCAAGGGCCGTGATCGTGAAGGTCGCACAGTCGGTGTCCGCGACCTGGGCCCCTGCCGACGTCGCCGTCGCCGTGAAGCTCGCGGCATTCGCGCCGCTCGCGATCGCGACGGTGTACCAGCCGTTCTCCGTGGTCGCCGGCAGGCCCAGGCCTGCCGGCGGCGCCGTCGTCAGCGCGGAATTGGCGGCGTATGTGTTGTTCTGCAGGTAGTGCTTCTCCTGCGCCGCCGCCAGGTTCAGCAGCGCCGTCTTCGCCTCGACGCGGTGCGTGCGCAGCACGTAGCTGCGATAGCTCGGCACCGCGATCGAGGCCAGGATGCCGACCACGACGATGACGATCATCAGCTCGATCAGCGTCACGCCGCGCTGTGGGCCCATTGCGTTCTGGCGGGACATCAGTTGGCTCCGCGCTGGCGCCAGTACGTGCGCACCGGCGGGTTGGCGAGGCCGAAACCGCACGTTTCGAGGCCGACGAGGCACACCGGGGGCACCGGTGGCTCCGGACCGTTCGGATTCGTGTTGGGCGGCGTGGGGAAGATGAAGACGACCTCAGGCGAAATACTGCCCTGTGCGAGATCGGTGCTGCGGTCATCGGCGGTTTCACCGGTGGACGCGTCGTCGACCCGGGTCGGCCGTGCGTCCACCGCGTTCACGATGTACAGCTTGTTGAGGCCGAACTTGATGCCGCAACCGTCCTCCGTGCTGCCACGCGGGACCGGCGAATAGGTCGTGAAGTACACGTCGCCCTGGAAGGTCCGCGCTTCAGCAAGGGTCTTTTCGCCCGTTTCCTCGAGCGCGATGCGCCAGCCTCCCGTTCCGATGGGAACGGCTGACGTGGCGCTGTCACCGACCGTGTCCGTGAGATCCACGAGGTCCGTCTCGTCGACGATCTCGTGGCAGGGCGTCGTGACCCCGGTGCACGAGGTCTTGTACCAACTCGAGCGCAACGGCGTCAGCACGTTGTTGTCGCGCACGCTGAAGAACCAGTTCTGCACGACCTTGTCCGTCGCCGGCAGCTCGCGGTGCCCCGAGCCGATCGCGACGTTGATGAACGTCGTGCCGCCGAGCGTCACCATGGCCGGGTCCGGCGCATAGAAGAATCGAAGCGTGTCCGCCTGGTCGTGGGTCGTGTCCTCGACGTTGCCGAGCGTCGCGAGCATTCCACCCTCGACCAGCCGGTCGCCGGGCAGGGTGTCGCTGCCTTCGAACGTGCCGTTGGGATTGCGGCCGTTGAAGATGTCGAAGCGCCAGATTCGGCCGCCCAGGTCCGCCGCGTACATGCGGTCGGCGAGCCCGTCGCCCGTCAGGTCGATCACGCGCACGTCGCCCGGGATCGAGTGCTTCATCTCCGTGAGCTGCAGGTTCGCACCGGAATCCGGGCCGGCGCGCCAGATCACCGCACCTGTCAGCGCATTCACCATGTAGATGCCACGCCCCTGGTCGTCCTCGGCGTAATCGAGCCGGTCCTGGCCGGTGTCGTAGCCGCCGCCGAAGATCAGCACGTCGGTGAGGGTCGAACCGACGCGGACCTTGGCCGGCTGCGGCATGGACCACGATTGTCCTGCGGCGCCGTCGGACGTGGACGAGTAGTCGCGCGACCACATCAGCCGCGGCGAACTTCGCGTCGAGACGTCGATCGCGAAATATCGGCTGCCGCCGCGTCGCTGACCGAAGTAGAGATAGACCTTGTCGTTCTGCGGGTCCGAAGGCTCGATGATGCCGTTGTTGTTGTTGTCGATCCTGAGCACGCGAATGTTGCTGTCGAGGCCGTAGCCGCGATCTTCCGGGTCGATCAGGTCACGGTTGTTATAGAGGTCGCGGATCCGGCCCGTCAGCTCGCGAGGAACGAAGGCCCAGTACTCCGTGCCCGCCGCGGATTCGTTGCTCGGGTTGGTCGGGTTGAACGCGTGCAGCACGCCGTCGTTGGTGACGACGAACAAAGCGTCGTCGTAGAGGTCCGGCGTACTGGCGCTGCCGCCGTAGATCACGGACACGGGGCGGCTGTGCAGCGGGTCGCCCATGTCCTGGCGCGAATCGGTCGTGCTCGTGTCGCCGTCCGCATCCTGCACGTCGCGGCCATAAAACCACTCCAGCAGGAGCGTCGGCGTCAGGGCGCCACTGCCGGAATTGCCGGGCAGGATGTAATCGGTTGCGCCAATGTTCAAGCTGCTCGCGTCCAGCCCCGCGGCCGTCAGTTCGACTGTGCTGCCGCTGCCGTCCGTCGTCTTGATGGAACGCGAGCCCCAGGCGAGCTTGCTGGCCGCGCCGCCAAGGGCGATGTCGTTGCCGTCGGCCAGGCCCGACCAGAAGCTGCGTGAACTGGTGCGGAAGAAGCCGCTTGCCGGGTCGATGGCGGGGTTGCCCAACGCGTCGAGAATGTCGCCATCCAGCGGGTCGATCTGGTAACGCTTGATGTTGCCGATCCAGCGGTAGTTGAACGCCGGCCGGAACAGCGACATGTACAGGTCGTTCAGGTTCTGCGTCCGGTTGAACGCGTTCACCGTGACGGCGGGCGCGCTGAACGACGTGTTCTCGGTGAGGATCTCGCGCACGATCTTGCCCATCGCGTCTTCGAGCGCGACCGTGTTGCCGGCCTCGAAGAACTTGCCGCCGCCGCGTGACGCGGTCTCGCGCAACAGGTTGCGGGCCGCATTGCCCGACGCATCGGACCCGAGACGGAACCCGACCGTGTACGTGGTGACGTTGTTCTTGCCGTCGACGCTCGAACTCAGGTCCGACTCCACCATGTACTCGGCGATGTCGTCGACGCACTTCGACGGCGGCGGCGTACCGGTGGCGCTCATGTACGGGTCGTCGTCGCACCTCGTGCTGCCCGTCGCTGTGTAGAAGCCAGGCAGGCGCTCGATGGGGCCGTCGATGTCGTTGTCCTGCTCGGTCGTGCCGTCCGAAAGCAGCACGATGAAGTTCTTGGCGCAGGACTGCGAAATCGGGCTTTGGTATCGGCTGCCGCCGCCACCTACGCGGGACTGCGGGACGCTCGGGTAACGGAACGTCGAGCCGAAATCGTTGTTCTCGCCGAACTTGGACGACACGTTCTGCCCGCTGTAATACAGGTACGCTTCGTACATCGCGCCGCCGATCGGCGTTCGCCCGCCGGGGGTAAACAGCGGGATCGGGCAAGTGCCCCCGCCGCCACTGACGGTCTGGAACCCGCGATCCGCGTCGCTTTCCTGCGGGTTGACGTTGATGCCCCCGGCGGCGTTGAGACCGTACAGGACCTGGTTGCCGGTGCCGGTGCCCAGCTGGAAACGCAGCTGCGCGCGCACGTCGGCCCCAGGGAATCCCGGCACTGCCGTACTGCTGTCCAGGTCCGTGACCGGGAAGACGACGGGCGCGCCGTTGCTCGACCTCGACGCCTCGTCCAGCGCGTCGATGACGCCGTCGTCGTTTTCGTCGGGCTCGATCTGGCAGACCGTGCCGGTCGTGTCCGCGCGGGTCGCGTCGGTGTATTTCTGCGCGCCGTCGAAGCCGTAGCGCATCAGGCCGACCTTGATGCCTTCGGTGTTCATGACGACGCGACTGACGGCCTCTCGGATCAGGTCGATGCGGTAAGCCTGGCCCGTCTCCTGGTTGGCCCAGTTGAGCCAGTTGCCATCGAAGAAGGTGACCGACTGGCTCGGGTAGGCATCCTTGACCTTGCCCGTGCCTTTTGCGTCCCAGTTGATGCCCGTCTGGGTCGTATCGCCCTGGCAGGCCGTCAGCTTTTTCTGTTGACCTGGCGGCGGCCCCGTCAGGTTGATCCACGTCGTACCCGACTGCAGCTGTGCCACCTTGGAATCCCGGGTGAAGAACCCGACGGTGTCGACCTGCTTCTGCCAGTCAGGGCAATCGAATTCGCTGGGCTCGAGGGCGACCCAGTCGGTGTCGCAGGTCGGAAGGTCGCCGGAATTCGCCGTCCAGTAATACCGATCTGCCTCGCAGTTGCCGCGCTTGGGATAGATCGTCTCCGGGTTGTACGGTTCCGCCGGCGCCTGCCGTTCTTCGATGAACATCGACCGCGAAGTGTCGAGAATGAACAGCACGTTCGGCTTCGCATCGACGTCGACGTCGCTGCTGAAGAAGACCTCGATGTCGTCGGCCTGCGACGCGGGAGGCATGACGAGGCCGGCCGCGAACACGAGCGACGCGACCGAAAGTGCGAGGCTCGACCGCACGAGTGATGGCATGGTGAGTCTCCGATGGAATCGAATCGTTCTGCTGACCGTGTGCATCAGGTGCCGCCCGGTCCGATGACGTAGAAGCTCGCCTGGTTCTGCGACTGGGCTCCGCGCTCGGCGACGCCCACGCTGTCCACGACGAAGTGATAGGCCTGCAGGCCCGTGCCGAGGCTATAGCCGCCGCCCGGCACGGGCGTCACGCCCGAAGCGTGATCGAACCGGATGAAGTATTCGCAGCGCCCGTCGGCGCTGGCGCCCTGGTTGCTGCAGTTGCCAATCTGCGTGCCCTGGCCACGGATCGGCACCGGGTCGATGGAGTTCGGGTTCGTGTACTTGGCCGCGATTGCCGCCGGGTCCGTCGAGTAAATGCCCGCCTCGATGGCCTGCTCGATGCCGGCCTCGGCCGCCTGGAACGAACGCTCCTGGTACTGCTCGTTGCCGGCCATCTGCAGTTCGAGCGTGGCGGTGGTCATGCCGGAGATCGCGAGGATCGTGAGGACCAGCAGCAGCAGCAAGCCGACGACGAGCGCGGCGCCGGATTGGACGCGACGCGAGGCAAGCTGGCCCACGCGCGGAATGTGGGGGGTATTCATGAACGACTGTTCCGCAGTTGGA
>DASUYI010000486.1:0-8440 GCA_036377475.1 Steroidobacteraceae bacterium
CCGCAAACAGCCGCCGCACTGAGCAACCGGCGCTGCTCCACCCCCAGCCTCGCCACGTAGTGGTCGATGATGGTCGCCACGTTGTCGGGCACCGCGGACGCCACGACACGCGAGGCCTCGGCATCCGGTCCTGCCTGCGACATGACGTCGTTCATGACCGAGGCTACGAACAGCGGCACCCCGTCCGTGCGTTCATACAAGGTGTGCACGAACCCTTCGTCCTGTGCGAGGGGTCGTGACTGCGTTGCAACGCAGTCGGCGACCTCCGCTTCGGAGAAAGGGTCCAGCATCACCTCCGTGCACAGGGAGTGCAGACGCAACTCTCGCCGCAAGGCGTTGAGCGGATGGTCGAGCGCCACCACCTCCGCGAGGCGGAAGCTTGCAAGCCACATCAGACGCGCACTGCCGCGTCGACGAGCGAGGTAGTCCAGGAGCTGGATGGTCGCGCGATCGCTCCAATGCAGGTCTTCCGTCACCAGCAGCAGCGGCCGACGCTCGGCAATGCGATCGAGAACCTCTCCCATTTCCCGCGGCATGCGTTCGGGACCGACACCCGCCAGTTCTCGTCGAAGCGCGTCGCGCTCTTCCGTGCTGCAAAGCCAGGGCAACTGCATGAGCCACGCGGGTGCCACGGCGCGCAGCAAGTCGGGGACCGTACTGTCGTTTCGGCAGAGCTCCGCCAGGGCCTCGAGGACCGGCAGGTAGGGCTCACCGGCGCCGTAGTGCTCGACACATTGGCCACGCGCACAGGCGACGTCGCCGAGGCCCGCCACGAAGTGCTCGATCAGGGCCGTCTTCCCGATGCCTGGTTCGCCGACGACCCATACGATCGAACGCTGGCCGCTGCATGCATGATCCCAGGCCCGTTGCAGTCGTGTCAGTTCGGCCTCGCGACCGACGAAGTTCGACGCTCGATGCGAGTCGATGGCCGCAGCGTGCGCACCGCCGGGAGACGCGGCAGGTATGGTCGTGATGGCGGCGACGAAGCGATAGCCGCGCCGCGACGCCGTTTCGATGAAGCGAGGATTCCTGGGGTCGTCCCCCAGCACGGTCCGCAGATCGCTGATCGCCGTCTTCAGCACCGATTCGCTGACGAACTGATGCCCCCAGACCTGGTCCAGCAGGGTCTGCTTGGTGCACAGGTCTCCCTGTCGTCGGACGAGTTCACACAGCAGCGCGAATGGTTTCGGCGCAAGGGGGGCAACCTGCCCGTTGCGGAGCAAGCGGGCATTTGCTTCGTCAAGCTCGAATGCCTCGAATCGCAGCCGCAATGGATTCGACGGGGCCAAAGCCCGGATCCCCCATGTCCATGAATGAGTTGCGCATGAAAGATGGATGATGCCCGTGTGAGATGCAAGCGGAGTTGCCGCCTGACGTCAGGACCAGCCGTGCACCTGCCACGAGTGGATCCATCGAGAATGCGGACGCTGTCACGCCAGGGACGTCACCCCGCGCGCTCGATCACTGGTGCCGTAC
Organism: Steroidobacteraceae bacterium; assembly: GCA_036377475.1. Classification (GTDB taxonomy): domain Bacteria; phylum Pseudomonadota; class Gammaproteobacteria; order Steroidobacterales; family Steroidobacteraceae; genus RPQJ01. The sequence goes on from DASUYI010000486.1 coordinate 1,477, forward strand.
GCGCAGGCGGCCCCCTATGCCCGAGTCTCCTCCGCGATCATTTCCTCGAGGCGCTCGAAATCCGGGATCAACGGGTATTCGTTGATCATGCGCACCTGGCGGAGAACCGGCATGCGCTCGTTGAACCCGCGGGAATCGTCCGGATGCACGACGTCGGGGCTCAGACGCACGAGCTGTGGGAAGCCTTGCGTCAGCAACGCGAAGTTGCCGCCGGAACTGGTCGTGAAGGCCTGCATCACGACGATGCGCGTGCGTCCGCTCGTGCGCGGCAGCGCCCTCCCGAGCGTCGCCTCGAACGACACGAGCGGCACGCGCCTGCCACCCCAGGCGATCGTTCCGAGGTACCACGGCGGCGCGCCGTCCATCGGCGTCGGCGCCTGGTAGTTGATCACTTCGGTCACGCACGAGCGCGGCAGCAGCAGGCGGTCGTCCGCGAGCGGCACGAGCAGGCAATAGAGCTCATCGCCTGCGCCGGTGTGGGTGACGGTCGTCGTCGTCGTCGTCATCGCGATGCGGCTCCGGTCAGCTTTGCAGCCGGCGTCGTGCGAGCACGAGCGGCTCGATCGCGTCGAGCAGCTGGCTTTCCTGGTAAGGCTTCCCGAGATAGTCGTCGACGCCGAGTTCGATCGCACGCGCACGGTGCTTGTCGCCCACGCGCGACGTGATCATGATGATCGGCACGTCGGCGATGCGTGCATCGCTGCGCACGTGCGCCGCCACCTCGTAGCCGTCCATTCGCGGCATCTCGATGTCGAGCAGGACCACGTCGGGCACGTGATCCTGCAGCAGCGAAAGCGCCTCGACGCCGTCCTTCGCCGTCATCACGCGCATGCCGTTGCGCTCGAGCAGACGCTGCGTCACGCGTCGCACGGTGATCGAATCGTCGACGACGAGCGCGAAGATCCGGTCGTCACGCACCTGGCGGCCGCCTTCCGCCGAGCGCACGCGCCACTCCGAACGCACCAGCGTGCCCATGTCGAGGATCACGACGATGCGGCCGTCGCCGAGGATCGTGGCGCCGGAGATGCCGCGGATGCTCGCGATCTGCGGGCCCACCGACTTCACGACGATCTCGCGGCTGCCGGCCAGCTCGTCGGTCACGAGCGCCGTGGAGTGCTCGCCCGCGCGGACGAGGATCACCGGCAGCGCGGCATCCGTCTCCGGCAGCACGGACGGCCCGCTGCCGACGAACGAGCCGAGGTGCTGGAACCGGTACACGGTGCCGCCGTACTCGAACGTCGGGTGCTCCTCCTCGACGTGGCGCTGGATCTCGGTGCGCGTCAGGCGCGCGACGCCCTCGACCGTGGCCATCGGCAGCGCGAACAACTCGTCGTGCACGCGCACGATCAGCGCCTGCGTGATCGCAAGCGTGAACGGCAGCCGGATCGTGAAGCGCGCCCCGTAACCGGTCTTCGACTCGATGAACAGCCCGCCACCGAGCTTCTTGACCTCGGTCGCGACCACGTCCATGCCCACGCCGCGGCCCGCCGATTGCGTGAGCCGGCTCGCGGTGCTGAAGCCCGGCTCGAGCACGAGCTGCAGCGCTTCCTCGTCGGTGAGCTCCTGGTCGGGTTGCAGCAGCCCCATCTGGCGCGCCTTGGTGCGGATCGCCGCGACGTCGAGTCCGGCGCCGTCGTCCTCGACCACGATGACGACCTCGGCGCCCTCGCGCTGCAGCTTCATCGTGATGCGTCCCGTCTCGGCCTTGCCGGCCGCGACACGCTGCGCCGGCGCCTCGATGCCGTGCACGACCGAGTTGCGCAGCATGTGCTCGAACGGCGGCAGCATGCGCTCGAGCACCTGCCGGTCGAGTTCCCCGGTGGCGCCTTCGACGACCAGCTCGGCCTTCTTGCCGGCCTCGGTCGCCGCCTGGCGCACGATGCGCGTCAGGCGCTGCACGTGCCGCTGGAACGGGACCATGCGCGTGCGCATGAGCCCGTTCTGCACCTCCGTGACCACGCGGCCCTGCTGCTGCAGCAGGTTCTGCGTGTCGCGATTCAGGTTCGCGAGCAGGCCCTCGATGCTGGCCACGTCGCTGACCGATTCGGCGAGCGCGCGTGAGAGCTGCTGGATCGTGGAGTACCGGTCGAGTTCGAGCGGGTCGAAGTCGGCGCGATGCACGGCCTCGTCGCCCTGGTGGCGATGCAGGATCTGCGCCTCGGTCTCGAGTTCGAGCTTGCGCAACTGCTCGCGCAGCCGCGTGACGGTGCGATCGAGCTCGGCGAGGTTGAACTCGATCGAAGTCATCTGCTGCTCGATCCGCGCGCGGAAAATGCTGACCTCGTCCGCGTTGTTGAGCAAGTCGTCGAGCAGTTCCGCGTCCACGCGCGCGAGCTCCGCGCGTTCGGTCGGCGCGACCGGCTCGCGACCGGGCAGGACCGGCAGCGTGTACATCGCGGCGACCTGCTCGAACGGCGGCTCGAAGCCGGCCGCTTCGGCGGGGAAGGTCACCTCCGGCCCGACGGCATCGAAGTCCTCGACCGGCTCGACCGTGACGGGCGCGACGTGGTCCGGCGGCAACTCCGGCTCGGCTTCCACCGCTGTGGGTTCGACCGCGTGGTCCGGCTGCGTGCCGGGCAGCTCCTGCTCGACGGCCGACGTCGACGAGTCCGCCGCGTCCACCTCGAGGTCGTCGACGGTGACGCCTTCGACGACCTCGATGCCTTCGACCGAGACCGGCGCGTCGGTCGGCTCCGCGTCGAACACGATCTCCTCGACGAACACGTCGGGCAACGGCTCCGGCGCGGTGTCCTCGATTTCGACGAAGATCGGCTCGACCGGCTCGGGCATCGACGCGGACTCGGCTTCCTCGTCGACGTGCGTGGTCGTCTCTTCCGTCCGCGCCGCCTCGCTCGAAGGCTCGGCCGCGACACTCGCGGCGGCAGGGCCGGCGTCTTCCATCGCCGAAGGCAACATGGCGCCCGACGCACGGATGCGTTCGATCAGGCCGCCGGCGGGCGCGATGTGCAGGCCCGAGTTGGCCAGCTCGCGCATGCGGTGCAGCTCGTCGAGCGAGTGCTGCAGCACGTCGAACGTGGCCTCGTCGCCGCGTGACGCGCTGTATTCGATCGCCGCGAGGAAGGACTCCAGTTCGTGGCTCAGGTCGCCCATGGCGCGGATGCCCGCCATGCGCGCCCCGCCCTTGAGCGTGTGCAGCAGCCGCTTGAGTTCGATGACCTGGGCGCGGTCGGCGCGGTCCGCGCGCCAGCGCGCGAAGGCCGCTTCGGCCTGCTCGAGCAACTCGGTCGCTTCCTCGCCGAAGATCGCCGCGATGTCGGCGTCGAATTCCTCGTCTTCCGGCGGCGGCTCGACGTCGCGCAACTCGTCGTGCGGCTCCGGCCATTGGTATTCGACGGCGGCCGGCGGCGCAGGCGCCCCGGCGAGCGGCTCGACGGGTCGCTCGGCCAGCGCTTCGTGCGGCGTCGTGTGATCGACGTCGGGCTCGAGCGCGCGCAGCGCATCCTCGCTGAGCGTCGGCAACGACGGCTCGGTGAAATCCTCGGGGGCGGATGGCGCGGGTGGAGGCACCGCGGTGCCGGTCGGCGTTGGCGCGACGACGTCCGCCTGCGCCGGCGCAGTTCTCCAGGCGTCGCCGAGCGTGCGCTCGGCCGCCTCGGCCAGGCGCGCGAGCTCCGCATCGAGAGCGCGATCGAGCGCTATCCAGCCCGCGACGAGCCGGCCCTGCTCCGGGAAGAAGCCAGTGTCCTCGTCGACGTGCTCGGAAACGGTCTCGAGTTGCCGGACCGTGTCGGCGAGCAAGCCGAGCGCTTCGTCGTCGAAGCCGTGGCCGTTGTCGTGGAGCTTGCGAACGTAGTGCTCCATCGGCTCGGCGACCTTGATGCCCTGGCGTGCGCCTGCCGTTTTCGCGATGCCGCTCAGCGTGTGGCAGGCGCGGTAGAGCGCCTCGGTGACCGGATGCGGCGCGACACCACGCGCGCAGCGCTCGAGGTATTCGCGCACCACCAGGATGTGACCTGCGGTCTCCTTGCGGAAGATTTCGCGCAGGACCGGGTCCATGGCCGGCGTCTCTGCAGTCTCCGGACTCGAGTGTTCAACAATGGGTTCGACCGCGCGATCAGGCGCCGCCGGCCCAGGCGCCGCGGCGGGCATCGGCACCGCGCTCGGCAGTGCAGGCCCTTCGCGACCCGACAGCGCGTCGGCGCGCGCGACGATCCCGGCGACGTCGGTGCTCGCGGACGGACCGCCGTCGATCTCGTCGACGAGTTGCGGCATTGCGGCCACGGCGTCGCGCACCACGGCGACGATCTCGGGCGATCGCGCGAGCGTCTGGCTGATCACGCGGTTGAGCAGCGACTCGATGCTCCAGGAGAATTCGCCGACGCGACGCGCACCGACCATCCGGCCGCTGCCCTTGAGCGTGTGGAACGCGCGCCGCAGGTCGCGCAGCGCCTCGACGTCCTGCGGATCCTGCTCCCACTGCGGGAACAGTGAAGCGAGCCGCTCGACGTTCTCGCGGGCTTCCTCGACGAACAGCTGCAGGAACTCAGGGTCGACGGTCGTCGGGGCCGCGGCAGGCGCGGGCACAGGAGCGTGCGCAGGAGCGGCTGCTGTCGGTTCCCCCGTGATCACCGGCAGGATGCGCTGCGTGCGATCGGCCGGTGGCTCCTCGGTGGCGGCGTGTTCACGCCACGGCAGCACCCGCGCGCCGGGAGGCTCGATCTCGGCGAGCCGCGCCTCGGCGGCATCGAGCATCTGCCACTGGTCGGCGCGACCGGCCTGCAACGTCTCCATGTAGTACTCGACCGCGACGACCGCATCGGCGAGACGCTCGAGTCGTGCGGGCGTCAGCGACGCCGCGTCCGGACGCACGATGCTGCCGAGCGCGCGGCCCACGCCCTCCATGACCTCGACCGCCCGCTGCTTGCCGAGCATGAGCAGGCCGGCGGTAATGCCCCGCACGAGCTGCGGCACCTGGTCCAGCCCCTGTGCCTCGGCCGGCGCCGAGAGCGAGTGCGTGACCGCTTCCTTGATGCGCGCCATGTTGACGAGGCATTCGCGCAGCACGGCCTCCTGGACCGCGCGGAACTCGTCGTCGGTCGGTTCGCCCGCCTCGGCCGCGGCCGCTTCCTTGTCCGGCAGGATCAGCCGCACCAGTTGCGTGTCGAGGCTGTCCTCGACCGCGATCAACGCGGCCGCGATGCCGAGCAGCGCGGTGTCGTCGGGCGGAATCCGTCGCTCCACGATTGCCTTGAGCGACTCGAGCTCGCCCTCCACGCGCGCGCGCAACGCGCCCAGCCCGAGCACGCCGAGCGTGTCGCTGATCTTGCGCAGCATCTCGAGCTGCGGCGCGAGGTCGTCGACCTGGGTCGCGCCCTTGCGGACGAAGATGTCGAGCACGTCCTTGACGCGCGTGAGGTCCTCGCGGATCGCGGCGGCCACGGTGCGCATGAGCCGCACGCTCGGCGCCGAGAGCGTGTCGGCGGTCTCGGTGGCCCGTGCGTCCCGGGTGGCCACCATGTCCTGCAGGCTGAACGACTGACGCACCTCTTCCACGACCGGCCCCGCCGTCGTGCTCTGTGCGACGTAGTAGAGCAGGTTGTTCAGCACGTCGGCGGGCGGGGATTCGGCGTACCGGTGCTCGCCGAGGTCGGCGAGTCGTCTCATCTCGCGGTCGACGTGGCCGAGCAGGCGCTTGACCGACACCGTGGCGTCGATGCCGCCCGAGCGCAACGCCTCGAGCACGGCCTGCACGACCCACCAGAGCTGGTACAGCGGCTGGGTCGTGGCGGCATGTTCGAATTGCGAGGCGATTTCGGACAGGTGATGCAGGTTCTCGTCGACGCGTTCGCCCCGGATCCAGCCGAGCAGCGCGAGCTGGAAGCGCGGTCGCAGCTTGCGTGCGAGCTCGGCGACCTCGCGGTCGCCCGCGAACGCCGAGCTGGGTCGCGCCTGCGCGTCGGACTTCAGGTTGAGCAGCAGCAGGGTGCCTTCGGACAGCAGCGCCGCGCCGCGCACGGCACGCAAGTCGTTGAGCAGCGGCAGCAGCAGGATCGGCAGGTCGCGTGCTCCGGTCGCCACGCGCTCGACGTACGAGGGCAGCTGTTCCATCGAGCGCATCAGCGCATCCAGACCGTCGGCGTCGGCCCGGCCGTCGGCGGAGTGCGCATCGACGTAGCGCGCGACGAACTCCATTTCCTCGGCGAGCAGCGACCCGCCGTAGACCTCCGCCAGTCGCAGCGCGCCGCGCGCGAGGTGGATGTGCGCGGCGAAGCGGTGCAGTGCACCGCGGTCCTCGGGTTTCTCGGCGAATGCCTCCAGCGCGACGCGGGCCTCGTTGAGCTCGGCTGCGATTTCGCGCGAGATCACCTGCAACGAGGCATGCGCCTCGTCGACCGTCGCGAGCGGCAGGGGTTCGTTCGTCACGATGTTGCCGCCCCCGGTCAGCCGGCGAGACTGCCGATGCGCCGCACGTTGCTGCTGCTCGCCGCGGAAGGCGTGGCCGGCGCGTCCTCGGTTCGCGCCGCCGGGAACTCGCCGGTGCCGTTGCCGGCCATCGAGCCCGGCAGGCGGAAGCCGGTGACGGACTTGCGCAGTTGCGCGGCGAGTTCGGCGAGCTTGCCGATCGAGGCGGACGTGGCCGTCGTGCTCTCGGCGGTCTGCGAGCTGATCTCGCGCAGCACCTGCATGTTGCGCGAGATGCTCTGCGACACGCCGGCCTGCTGCCGCGAGCTCGCGGAGATGTTCTGCACGAGGCTGGCGATCTGGTTCGAGACCTGCTCGATTTCCTCGAGTGCCGCGCCCGCATTCTCGGCCAGCAGCGCACCGCCGACCACGTCGGTCGTGGTGCGCTCCATCGAGACGACCGCCTCATTGGTGTCGGCCTGGATCGTGCGCACCAGCACTTCGATCTGCGTGGTGGAATTGGCGGCGCGCTCGGCGAGCCGCTGCACTTCGTCGGCGACGACCGCGAAGCCGCGACCGGCCTCCCCGGCCATCGAGGCCT
>DASUYI010000487.1:0-3030 GCA_036377475.1 Steroidobacteraceae bacterium
GGTCTACACCTGGCTCGTCAGCGACGGCATCCGGATGGAAGTCGGCTTCCTGATCGACAACCTTTCGGCGCTCATGATGGTCGTCGTGACCTTTGTGTCGCTGATGGTGCACGTCTACACGATCGGCTACATGCGCGACGACCCCGGGTACACGCGATTCTTCAGCTACATCTCGCTGTTCACGTTCTCGATGCTCATGCTCGTGATGTCGAACAACCTGATGCAGCTGTTTTTCGGCTGGGAGGCGGTGGGCCTCGTCTCGTACCTGCTGATCGGCTTCTGGTACACGCGCCCCTCGGCGATCTTCGCCAACCTCAAGGCCTTCCTCGTCAACCGGGTCGGCGACTTCGGCTTCCTGCTCGGCATCGCGGGCATCGTGTACCTGACGGGATCGCTGCACTATGCCGAAATCTTCGGCCAGGCCGACCGGATCGCGGGCGCCACGTTCGAGCTGCTGCCGGGCCAGGCGTGGCAGGCCGCCACGGTGATCTGCATCTGCCTGTTCATCGGCGCGATGGGCAAGTCGGCGCAGGTGCCGCTGCACGTCTGGTTGCCCGACTCGATGGAAGGCCCGACGCCGATCTCGGCGCTGATCCACGCCGCGACCATGGTCACGGCGGGCATCTTCATGGTCGCGCGCATGTCGCCGCTGTTCGAGTTGTCGGAAGTCGCGCTCAGCTTCGTGCTGGTGATCGGCGCCACGACCGCGCTGTTCATGGGATTCCTCGGCATCGTCAACAACGACATCAAGCGGGTCATCGCGTACTCGACGCTGTCGCAGCTCGGGTACATGACGGTCGCGCTCGGCGCCTCCGCCTACGCCGGCGCCATCTTCCACCTGATGACGCACGCGTTCTTCAAGGCACTGCTTTTCCTCGCGGCCGGTTCGGTCATCATCGCGATGCACCACGAGCAGGACATGCGCCGGATGGGTGGACTGCGGCGGTACATGCCCGTCACGTACTGGACCGCGCTGGTCGGCACGCTCGCGCTGATCGGGTTCCCGGGTTTCTCGGGCTTCTTCTCCAAGGACGCGCTGATCGAGGCCGTGCATGGCTCGTCGATCCCGGGCAGCGGCTACGCCTACTTCTGCGTGGTCGTCGGCGTATTCGTGACGGCGTTCTATTCGTTCCGGCTGCTGTTCATGACCTTCCATGGCGAGGAGCGGTTCGCGACCGCCGCGGAGGCACACCACGGTGCGGCGGAGGCCACGCACGTCGACACCGACGCCGACGCCGGTCACGAGCCGGACGTCGCGACGGATGACGCGCACGACCACCACCACGGCGGGCCGCCCAGGGAAAGCCCCTGGGTGGTTACGCTGCCGCTCGTGCTGCTGGCGATCCCATCGGTGATCATCGGCTGGCTCACGATCGAACCGCTGCTGTTCGGTGGATTCTTCGGCGACGGCATTCGCGTTGCGGAAGGGCACGACGTGCTGCACCACCTCGGCCAGGAGTTCCACGGTCCCGCACAGTTCGTGCTGCACGGCGTGATGGGGCCGGCGGTGTGGCTCGCGGCGGCTGGCGCCGTGCTCGCGTGGTTCCTGTACCTGAAGCGGCCGGACATCGCGGAGACGCTCCGCACGAGGGCTGGAGCGCTCTACAGGCTGCTCGTCAACAAATACTACTTCGACTGGTTCAACGAGAAGGTCGTCGCGGCCGGCAGTCGCGCGCTCGGCCAGGCGCTCTGGAAAGGTGGCGACGTCGCGATGATCGACGGCGCGGCCGTGAACGGTTCGGCGCGGCTCGTGGGGTGGGTGGCGAATGCCGCCCGGGGCCTGCAATCCGGATTCCTCTACCACTATGCCTTCGCGACGATCATCGGGCTGTCGGTGTTGCTCGCGTGGCTCCTCTGGCGAAGCTGACACCACAACAACATGCAAGCTGACTGGCCCATCCTGAGCGTGCTCGTCTGGCTGCCGATCGCGGCCGGCGTGATGCTGCTGCTCGTCGGCGACCGTAACGCGGCCCTCGGGCGCTGGATCGCACTCGCCGCGTCGGTCGCGACATTCGTCGTGAGCGCCGTGCTCTGGCGTGAATTCGACGCCTCGACCGCCACGATGCAATTCGTCGAACTGCAGCCGTGGATCGGCGCGTTCAACTCGTGGTACTCGCTGGGCGTCGACGGCATCTCGACGCCGCTGATCGTGCTCACCGCGTTCATCACGCCGCTGGTCGTGGTCGCAGGCTGGAGCGTGATCGAGAAGCGACCGACGCAGTACCTGGCCTCGTTCCTGCTCCTCGAAGGCCTGATGATCGGCGTGTTCGCCGCGACCGACGCGCTGCTGTTCTACGTGCTCTGGGAAGCGATGCTGATCCCGATGTTCGTGATCATCGGCGTCTGGGGCGGCCCGCGGCGCGTCTACGCGACGGTCAAGTTCTTCCTCTACACCTTCCTCGGCTCCGTGCTGATGCTGGTCGCGCTGATCTACCTGTACCTGCAAGGCGGCAGCTACGCGATCGCCGACATGCAGGCGATGCCGCTCGGGCTGCGCGAACAGGTGCTGATCTTCGTGGCGTTCCTGCTGGCCTTCGCCGTCAAGGTGCCGATGTGGCCGGTGCACACCTGGCTGCCGGACGCGCACATCGAGGCGCCGACCGGTGGGTCAGTGATCCTCGCCGCGATCATGTTGAAGATGGGTGGCGACGGCTTCCTGCGCTTCAGCCTGCCGATCACGCCCGACGCCGCACGCGAGCTCGACTGGCTGGTCATCACGCTGTCGCTGACCGCCGTGGTCTACATCGGCTTCGTCGCGCTCGTGCAGCAGGACATGAAGAAGCTGATCGCCTACTCGTCGATCGCGCATATGGGCTTCGTGACCATCGGCATGTTCTCGCTCAAGCAGCAGGGCGTCGAGGGATCGGTTTTCCAGATGCTCAGCCATGGCATCGTTTCCGGCGCGCTCTTCCTTTGCGTCGGTGTCGTTTACGATCGTCTGCATACGCGGGAGATCGCCCGATACGGCGGTCTGGTCCAGAACATGCCGCGCTATGCCGTCGTGTTCATGCTGATGATGCTGGCATCGGT
>DASUYI010000488.1:0-3040 GCA_036377475.1 Steroidobacteraceae bacterium
CGCTGGCACTCGGCGATGAACGCCTGCAGGTCCGGGTTGCGCTGGGCCGCCCGCTGCGCGAGCGGGTGCTCGGCCGCGACGGCCATGTAGGTGACGCCGCAGAGCGTGTCGGGGCGGGTCGTGTAGACGCCGAGCGTGCCGTCGCCCTCGACTTCGAACTCGATCTCGAGGCCTTCGGAGCGGCCGATCCAGTTCTCCTGCATCAGCTTGACGCGCTCGGGCCAGCCCGGCAGGTCGCGGAGCGCGCCGAGCAGGTCGTCGGCGTAGCGCGTGATCGCGAGGTAGTACATCGGGATCTCGCGCTTCTCGACCAGCGCGCCGGTGCGCCAGCCGCGACCGTCGATCACCTGCTCGTTCGCGAGCACCGTCTGGTCGACGGGGTCCCAGTTGACGACGCCCGTCGTGCGGTAGGCGATGCCCTGCTCGAGCATGCGCAGGAACAGCCACTGGTTCCAGCGGTAATAGTCCGGCTTGCAGGTCGTGACTTCGCGCGTCCAGTCGATGCCGAAGCCGAGCGACTTCAGCTGCCGCTTCATGTGCGCGATGTTGTCGTGGGTCCATTTCGCGGGCGGCACGCCGTTTGCCATCGCGGCGTTCTCGGCCGGCAGCCCGAACGCGTCCCAGCCCATCGGCTGCAGCACGTTGTGGCCCTGCATGCGCATGTAACGCGTCAGGACGTCGCCGATCGTGTAATTGCGCACGTGCCCCATGTGCAGGCGACCGCTCGGGTACGGAAACATGCAGAGGCAGTAGTACTTGGGGCGCGACGGGTCCTCGCCCACGGCAAAGCTGCCGTTGTCGTCCCAGAACTTCCGGGCGGCGGGCTCGAGGACGGACGGTTCGTAACGTTCCTGCATGGGCGGTCGATCGGCGGCGTAGGCGGACTGACAGGATACTGGACCGGCCGCGCCGCCGAAAATCGGGTCATGCCCCGGCGGGCAACTCCAGACCGGGGTCGGCCGCGGATTGACGCGAGTCGAGGAAGGCGACCCTGCCGGCCTCGTCGATCCGCCGCTCGACGGCGCCGTCGTGCCACAGGTAGTTCAGGTGCGCGACGGTCTCCCCGACCGCGAGGTAGCGATGAAAACCGCGCAGCGGCCGGCCGTACATCACGGGAAGCAATTCGTAGGCCGAGGTCGGCACCCGGCACGCGGCCCGGAGGGCCTCGAGCTGCTGCAGGTGGTGCGAGCGCAGCACCTCGATCCGACGGTGCAACCCGCGGAACGGCCGCCCGTGCGACGGCAGCACGAGCGTGTCGGGCGGGCACTGGCGCTCGAGCCGCGCGATCGATTCGAGGTACTCGGCGAGCGGATTCGCATCGGGCCGCGACGCGAGCACGCTCACGTTGGGCGAGATCGTGGGCAGCACCTGGTCGCCCGTGATCAGGACGTCGTTCGCGGCGTCGTAGAGGCACAGGTGTCCGCGGCAGTGGCCGCTGGTCTCGATGACCTGCCACGTGCGCCCGCCGGCTTCGACGCGATCGCCGTCCGCAACCGCGCGCGCGAGCGGGGGCACGTCCCCGTACCAGCGACCGTGCTCGGAGCCACCCGAGCGGCGGACGGCCTCCTGCGATACGTCCATGCCGTGGGACGTCACGAAGCGCAGCCGCCGCGCATCGATTTCGTCGCCGGACGCGGCGAGGAACTCGAGCGTGGAGGCGTGACCGATCGTGGACATCCAGAGCGGCGCACCGTGGTGACGCCGATGCAGCCAGCCCGCGAGTCCCATGTGATCGGGGTGATCGTGCGTGACGACGATGCGTCGCAGCGGTCGGCCCTGCAGCAGCGTCTGCTCGAGCGAGACCCAGGCCTCGCGACAGACGTCCTCGGCCATGCCGGTGTCGACGAGCAGCCAGCCGTCGTCGTCCTCGAGCAGCCACACGTTGATGTGGTTGAGCTCCATCGGCAGCGGGATGCGCGCCCAGTACAGACCCCCGCCGAGCGGCACCGCGTGTCCAGGCGCCGGCGGTTCGGCCTCGAGATAGTCGAGCCCGCGTCGCGGCGACGGGTAGAGTTCGCCCTCGCTCGTGATCGCGCCGCGGTGCTCCGTCACGGCCGTGTCGCCTTCGCACGCCGGCGCGCCGAGGCAGCCGCCACGGCTGCAGCGGCCAGCGCCACGGCCAGCAGCAGGATCAGCGGCACGTTGCCAGCTCGCACGTACGGCGTCAGTCCAGCGCGTGGTTGCACCGTGCCGGTCAGCACGCCCGGCTCGAACTGCGGCAGGCGTCCCGTGACCGCGCCGTCGTGGTCGATCAGCGCCGTCACGCCGTCGTTGGTCGCACGCAGCATCGCGCGGCCGCTCTCGAGCGAGCGCATGCGGCTGATGTCTAGGTGCTGGTGCGGTGCGGTCGAGTCGCCGAACCACGCGTCGTTGGTGACATTCACCAGCAGCGACGATGCCCGCACGAGCGCGAGTTGCTCCGAGCCGTAGGCATCTTCGTAGCACACGGTAGGCGCCAGGCCGTGTCCGCCGGCACGCAACGGGGCCTGCCGCTCGCTGCCCGGCTTGAAATCGGAGTACGGCAGGTTCATCAGTCGCAGCCAGTTGCGCACCGCCTGCGGCACGGGGAAGAACTCGCCGAACGGCACGAGTCGGCGCTTGTCGTACCACTGCTGGTGCGGCACGTCGCGGCTCCAGCCCGAAATCGAATTGAAATACGAGCCCGTGGCCGGGTCGCGCCGGATCAGCCCCATGACCAGCGACGAACCCCGCGCGTTCGCGGCGCCGGACACCTGCGCCAGGTAGGGCCGCACGTATTCCTCGAGCGAGGGCACGGCGGACTCGGGCCAGACCACGATGTCGGCACCGAGATGCGGCGCCGTGAGATCGACGTAGAGCTGCATAGTGTGCTCGCGCTGGCCGGGTTGCCACTTGAGCGACTGCGGGACCGCGCCCTGCACGAGCGCGACGCTCACGGGCGTCCCGCTCGGCTGCGTCCACGAAACCTGCGCGAGCGAGGCGCCCGCAAGCCACACGGAAGTCGCGACCGCACCTGCGACGATCCGCTCGCGGCGGGTGCCGAGCACGAGCACGGCGAGCG
>DASUYI010000489.1:0-5146 GCA_036377475.1 Steroidobacteraceae bacterium
CGCCGCGGCGGGTGGCGTGCCTGAGACCGCACCCGTTGCACGATCCGCCGCCGCCACCTGCACGTGCGACGGAACCCAGCGACGCATCACCCGGGACAATTCGCGCGGCTCGATAGGCTTCGGGACCAGGTCGTTCATGCCCGCCTCGAGGCAAACGCGGCGATCCTCGTCGTAAACGCTCGCCGTCATCGCGATGATCGGTGTCGCGGAGTGCTCCGGCAGCGTGCGCAGGATGCGCGCGGCCTCCAGGCCGTGCATCCGCGGCATCTGCAGGTCGAGCAGGATCGCACCGTAGGCCTGGGAGCGTGCCTTCGCGACGGCCTCGAGCCCGTCGTGCGCGACCTCGACCTCGTACCCGTCGAGGCGCAGGAACGTCTGCGCGATCTCGAGGTTGAGGTCGTTGTCGTCCACGAGCAGCAGGCGGCGCGACGCCGGCGCGCCCGGCAAGCGCACCGGCTCCGCTGACGAACTCGTCTGGGTCGGGTCCGCCTGCGACAGCGGCACCCTGAACCAGAACGTGGAGCCCCGACCGGGCTGGCTTTCGACGCCGATCTCGCCGCGCATCAATTGCGCGAGTCTCAGGCACAGCGCGAGCCCGAGCCCCATGCCGCCGAACCGGCGCGCGATCCCGCCCTCGCCCTGTTCGAACGCCTGGAAAAGCCGGCGACGCTGGTCCTCGCCCAGGCCGATCCCGGTGTCGGCGACCTCGAAACAGACGACCGTGTGGTCGGCGCTCCGGCCGGCAAGCCGCACGACGAAGCGGATCTCGCCGCGCTCGGTGAACTTGACCGCGTTGGTCGCGAAATGGACCAGCACCTGGCGCAGGCGTTGCGCGTCGCCGCGCAGCAAGGTCGGTGCGTCGGGAGCGAGATCGATCGACACCTCGATTCCCTTCTGCGCGGCCTGCGACGCGATCAACCCGACCACGCCGGCGACGACCTGCGCCGGCGAGAAATCCTGCGCGGCGAGCGTGACCTGTCCCGCCTCGATGCGCGAGAGATCGAGGATGTCGTCGATGAGCCCGAGCAGGTGCTCCGCGGCCGCGAGCACTTTTTCGACCTGCGCCCGCACGGACGGATCGTCGACGTCGCGCCGCAGGATGTGGTTGAGGCCGATGATCGTGTTCATCGGCGTGCGGATCTCGTGGCTCATGCCGGCCAGGAACGCGCGCTCTTCGCCGCGAGCGCCGCCTCGGCCGCGTCCTTGGCTGCCGCGAGTTCGGCCGTGCGCAGCTCGACGAGTTCCTCCAGCCGGCGCCGCGCCTCGGACCGTCCCGGGTCGCGCCGATCGAGCCCGACGTAGCTCCCCGTGTCACTCACGGCTTGTCTCGACGGGATCGGGATGACGCCGGCTGATCTCGCGGAACTCCGGCTCGATCGCGATGAACGCGTCCACGACCTCCGGGTCGAAGTGCCGGCCGCGGTCGTCGCACACGACCCGCAAGATCTCCTCGTGCGGCCAGGCCTGCTTGTAGACACGGCGACAGGTCAGCGCGTCGAACACGTCGGCGAGCGCCATCAGTCGCGCCGAGAGCGGAATGCTGGCGCCGGCGAGCCCGCGCGGGTAGCCGCTGCCGTCCCACTTCTCGTGGTGACACGCGGCGATTTCCTGTGCGATGCGCAGGAACTCGAGCGCGTCGTGGCCGTTCGCGCCGGTCGACGCGGTATCCGGCGACACGCGCCGGATGGCTTCGGCGATCGCCTCGGCCCCGCACTCCGCGTGCCGCTTCATCGCCACGAATTCCTCGGGCGTGAGCGCGCCCGGCTTGAGCAGGATGTGGTCGGGGATCGCCACCTTGCCGATGTCGTGCAACGGCGCCGCGCGGACGATCTTCTCGAGACGGCCGTCGCACAGCTCGTCGACGTAGCGTCCCGTGCGCAGCAGTTGCCGGCCGAGCGCGCGCACGTAGTGCTGCGTGCGGACGATGTGGTTGCCGGTCTCGTTGTCGCGCGCCTCGGCGAGCGCAGCAAGCGCGTGGAGCGTCACGTCCTTGACGAGCTCCGCCTCGCCCTTGAGCAGGTCGCGGGCCCGCTTGAGCTCGACGTGCGTGCGCACGCGCGCCTGCAGGATGCCGGGCTGCACGATCGGCTTGGTCACGTAGTCGACTGCGCCGCGATCGAGTCCGAGCCGCTCGTCTTCGAGCGAGTCCCTGGCCGTGACGAAGATCACCGGGATGTCCTGCGTCTCCGGCAGGGCGCGCAAGGCCTCCAGTACCGCGTAGCCGTCCATCACCGGCATCATGATGTCGAGCAGGATGACGTCGGGCAGCGGCGGCGTGCGCGCGGCCCGCAGGCCGCGTTCACCGGACGTGGCGACCTTGACGTGGTAGTGCAGCTTGAGGAGCCCGCCGATGACGTCGAGGTTGTCGGGCTCGTCGTCGATGATGAGCACGGTCGCACCCGCGCCGTGCACCGCTGTGGCTGGCACTGCCATCTGTCGACCGTCGCTCGGCGTCCGGGTTGCCGTGGTCCCGGGCATGGTACCGGTTGCGCGTCGCACCCGCCACGAACGCGCCGACGTGCACTTGGCTTTGCGTTAAAGTTGCGACGTGGGGCGCGCCGACGAGCAGGAAACGGTCATCTACGAGGTCAACCTCGAGGCCGACGCGGCGATCGAGGCGCCGTTCGACACGTGGTTGCGCGACCACGTCGCGGACATGCTGCAGCTGCCCGGGTTCCTGTCGGCCGAGGTGCTCGCCGACGCCGCTGCGCCGACCGACCGCATCCGGCGCACCGTGCAATACCGGTTGCGGGACCAGGCCGCGCTCGACCGTTACCTGCGCGAGCACGCGCCGCGGATGCGTCAGCACGGCATTGCGCTGTTCGGCAATCGTTTCACGGCCGACCGACGCACGCTGGCGCACCGCGAGGAGTTCATCCGCGGCCAGGTCTCCACCGAAAACTGCCTCAACTGCGGCGAGGTGCTCACCGGCCAGCATTGCTCGCATTGCGGGCAGCGCGCGAAAGTTCGAGTGCTGTCACTCGGCGGGCTGTTGCGCGACCTGTTCGGCGACCTGACCGATTTCGACTCACGGATCTGGCGCACGCTCGTGCCGCTCGCGTTCCGCCCCGGCACGCTGACCTCGGAGTACCTGCGCGGACGGCGCACCCACTACACGCCGCCGTTCCGGATGTACCTCGTGTTGAGCGTCGCGTTCTTCCTGGCGACCTCGATCGGCGCCAACCCCGGCGACGCGATGCGCCTGAACGTCGGCGAGGACGGCGCCAACCTGCAGATCATCGACGGCTCGAGCGAGCAGGCCGCTGCGGACGCGGAGTCCGCGGCCGGAGCCGAACGGCCGCCGACGCCGCCGACCTCCACGCCAGCTTCTTCCTCGCCCGCGTCGCAGGGCAGCGCGGCGCCGCCGGCTGCGCCGAAACTCGAACCCGAGCGCCAGCGCGTGGTGGACGCGATCGTCGCGAAGCTGCCCAAGTCGGAGCGGGAGGACGCGCGGCGCGAACTCGAGCGCGAGATCGGCAAGCTCACGCCCGAGGAAATGGCCCCGGTCACGCGGCTAGTGAACGATCCGTGCGGCGAATCGAACCTGCAGTTCGAGATCGGACCCTGGGGCGGGAAGTACGAGCCCCGCCTGCGCGATGCGTGCCGCAGGATCATGGCGGACTCGAAGTCGTTCGGCCGCGCGCTGTACGAGAACATCCCGAAGATGATGTTCATCTTCCTGCCGCTGATCGCCGCCGTGATGTTCGTGCTCTACCTCGGTTCCGGTCGCTATTACGTCGAGCACCTGCTGTTCTTCGTGCACTACCACGCGTTCTTCTTCCTCGGGGGGCTGGCGATCGTCGCGCTCGACCGCAGCGCCGGACTGTTCGATACGTCGGCGATCGGCGGCGTGCTGCGCTTCCTCGAAGGCGCACTCACGTTCGTGCTCGTCTTCTACGTGCCGTACTACCTCTACCGCGCCATGCGGCGCGTTTACGGCCAGGGCCGCGTCGTGACGCTGTTCAAGTATTCGCTGCTGGGCATCGGCTACGTGTTCTTCATGGCGTTGACCGCGGTCGGCCTGCTGTTCTACACGGCGCTGACGCTGTGAGCGGACAGTCATGAGCGCGCCGCGAACGATCCTGCACGTCGACATGGACGCGTTCTACGCGTCCGTCGAACAGCGCGATCATCCGGAGCTGCGCGGCAAGCCGGTCATCGTCGGCGGCGGCGGCAACCGCGGCGTGGTCGCCGCGGCGAGCTACGAGGTCCGCACGTTCGGCGTGCACTCGGCCATGCCGACACGCGAGGCGTTGCGCCGCTGCCCGGACGCCATCGTCGTCCCCCCGCGCATCGGGCATTACAGTGCGGTCTCGGGCCAGATCTTTGCGGTGTTCCACGAGTTCACACCGCTCGTGCAGGGTCTCTCGCTCGACGAGGCGTTCCTCGACGTGACGGCGAGCCTCGGCGCGCTCGGCAGCGCGGAACGGATCGCGCGCGAAATCAAGCGCCTGATCCGCGAGCGCACGCAGCTCACCGCGTCGGTCGGCGTGGCGCCGAACAAGCTCGTGGCCAAGATCGCGTCCGACCTGCGCAAGCCCGACGGCCTCGTCGTCGTGCGACCGGACGAGGTGCGCGACCTGCTCGACCCGCTGCCGATCCGCAAGCTGTTCGGCCTCGGGCCGAAGACGGCGCCGAAGCTCGAGTCGCTCGGCATCCACACGCTGGGGCACCTGCGCCAGGCGCCGGCCGCGCGATTACGACCGCTGTTCGGTCGTTACACCGAACGCGTGCAGCAACGCGCAGCCGGCATCGACGATCGCCCGGTCGTCCCCGACGAGGACGAGAAGCAGATCAGCGCCGAAGAAACCTTCGACACGGACATCGCCGATCGCGCACGGCTGCACGCGGAGGTCGCGCGGCTCGCGGACAAGGCCTGTGCCCGGCTGCGGGCGCGCGGGCTCGTCGGCGGCTGCGTCACGGTCAAGCTCCGCCGCGGCGACTTCACGACCTACACACGCCAGCGCGGGTTCGAGCCGCGGACCCGCGAGACACGCGTCGTCGCGCGGATTGCGACCGAACTGCTCGACGGATGGCTCCGGACGCAGCCGCGCGCCGCCTTGCGGTTGCTCGGCGTGGGCCTGAGCGACCTCGCCGAAGAGGTGCAGGCCGACCTGTTCGCCGCACCGGAGTCGACGCGCAACCG
>DASUYI010000490.1:0-2046 GCA_036377475.1 Steroidobacteraceae bacterium
AAGATCGCCTTCCGCGACCTGCCGGACCGGTTCCCCTCGGTGCTGTCGCGTGACTTCCGCCGCGAGCAGGGCCAGTACGAGGATCCGGACAACCTGTACGCGATGTACCTGCTGTACAACCTCGGCCGCTACAGCGTGCGCATCGACGAGCCGGCAAAGCGGTTGCAGATCGCGTTGACGCGCAGCCCGCTGCCGTACGCCAGGGCTACGACGCTCGCCGAGGAGGCCGCGCGGTCCGACAGTGTGCGCTATGCGCAGCGGGCCGCGTTCACGCCGCAGGGCACGCGGGTCAGCGACGCCGAACCGGAGCCGCCCGTGCGGCCGTGAACCGACTCGACCGGCGAAGGCGCCAGCCGCGGCGTCGTGCCGACGCCGGCGCGACTAGAACAAATGCCGCAGCCCGACCGCAAACTGCAGCCGGTCGCGCTCGCGGTAGGCGCTGATCTGCGACGCCGTGTAACCCTCGCGCACGATGCTTCCTCCACTGACCACCTGCGCCGTCGGCGCGTCGTCGGCTTTGGTGTCGGACACGAAGGTGTACAGGTTGGTGCGCCGTGACAAGGGGTACGTATAGCCGAGACCCCAGACGCCAAGATCGGCATTGAAGTCGTCGTCGCGTCCCTGGTAGGCAGCGAGCAGTTCGCCGCCGGCCAGCTTCACCTTCAGTCCGATCTCGTAGACCTGCGCCTTCTTCGCCGGCGTGACCGCGAAGAAGCTGAACTGGTTCTCCTCGAGCGCCCACATCCCGTACAGCCGCAGCACCGAGAACTCGACCGACCCGCCCACCTGCAGGTGCGACTGGGTTTCGCGCGTCAGCGCGTTGCAGCCGTTGAACGCCGTGCCCGTGGTCGTGTCGGGGCAGTTGAAGTTCTCGTACGAGACCGCGAGGTAGACGTTGCGGCCGCGATAGCGCGCGCCGGCGGTCCACGTGCCGACGTTGTTGCCGGAACCCGCCTGCTCGGTGCCGTTGGCGTTGAACGAATAGCCCACCGCTCCCGAGAACCCGCCAAAGTCGCCGGTGCGCAGCATCGCGACGTTGTCGAGGATCAGGCGTCCGGACGCCGACGAGAAGACGTTGCCGGTTCCGGCGTCGCGGAACGTCGTGCCGAACGGCGACGTATCGGACAGGAAATATTCGTAACCGATGCCGTACTGCCGGCCCAGCCGGACGTCGCCGAGGTGAGTCACCAGCGCCGCCCACGCCTGCCGGCCGAACAGCCGCCCGGCCTGCTGCGACTGGCCCGTGTCCATGCTGATGCCACCCTCGAGCGTGAACGCCGCGTTCAGGTCGCTCATCAGCCGCTCGACGCCGCGCAGGCCGAAGCGCGATTGCGACTGGATGCCGTCGGCGATGTCGCTGGTGCTGGCACCGGTGGTGGGGTTCGTGTGGAGGTAGCCGACGTCGACGATGCCGTAGAGCGCGAGGTGCGACTGCGCCTGCGCTGCCATGGCGGCTGCCAGGGCAAGAAAGCCGACTGCGATCCGCGCGCGTTGCATTCAGGATTCCTTTCGGGGTCGGCGTGCGTCGGCACGTCCATGCCACACGATAGTGGCTTCACGCCGGGCCTGCCAGCAGCAGACCGGCCGCCATGACTGCCATCAAGCGCCCGCGGCGACCAGGCCGGCCGGTCGTCCGGCCGACAGCCAGCGTCGAGTACCGGCCCGTCTGGTCCTACGCGGCCGTCATCGAGCCGTTCCCGTCGCGGGCACGAGTGCGAGTTCCAGGTGCACGGTGCCGCCCTCCGACCGCTTGCGCATCGGCAGACCGCTGCGCTCGAAGACGCGCAACATCGACGGATTGCCGGACAGCACGTCGGCCTCGAACGTCGTGATCCCCCGCGCCCGCGCCACCTGGACCAGGGACTGCAGCAGCCGGCCGGCGATGCCGAGGCCGTGATGGTCCTCCTCCACCGCGAACGCGACCTCCGCGGTCGTCGACGGGCCGCCCGCCGAGGTCACGACATAGCGTCCGGAGCCGATGATGATCTCGTCGTCGCCGCTGCCGGCCGTCGCGACGATCACGACCTCGTGCCGGGGGTCCACGTG
>DASUYI010000491.1:0-4053 GCA_036377475.1 Steroidobacteraceae bacterium
AGCGACGCTGGGTCGATCCCGAATACGTCCGCGACGGCACGGAACTCGCGATCGCCGAAATGTTGCGCGCAGGCGTGACGTGCTTCGGCGACATGCACCTGTGGCCGGAAATCGTGGCGCGGACCGCCGCCGAGTTGCACATGCGCGCGAGTGTCGGGCTCGTGGTGGTGGAAACCGCCACGCGCTGGGCCTCGGGGCCGAACGAGTACATCGAAAAGGGCCTGGCGCTGCGCGACGAGTATCGTGGCGATCCACTCATCTCGACGTTTTTCGCGCCGCATGCACCGTACACCGTCGATGACGCCACCCTGTTGCGCATCCGGCGCCTGGCCGACGAACTCGAGATGCAGGTCGGCATGCACCTGCACGAGTCGGCGTGGGAGATCGAGCGGTCGCGCGAGTTGCACGGACTCCGCCCACTCGAGCGGCTCAAGAAGCTCGGCCTCGCCAACCCGTTGCTCGTCGCAGTCCATCTGACACAGGTCGAGCCCTCGGACGTCGACTGTCTCGCGGCGGCGGGCGCGGCGGTGGTCCATTGCCCGCAGTCGAACCTGAAGCTCGGCAACGGCGCGTGCCCGGCCACCGAACTGCTCGAGCGCGGCGTGCCCGTCGCGCTGGGTACCGACGGCGCGGCCTCGAACAACGACCTCGACGTGCTGTCCGAGATGCAGACGGCGGGATTCCTGGCTTCCGGGATCACGGGGCGGCCGGGCAGCCTGGTCTCGAAGGACCTGCTGCGGATGGCGACGCTCGAAGGTGCGCGTGCGCTCGGCCTCGGCGATGTCACGGGGAGTCTCGAGGCCGGCAAGTGGGCCGACCTGTGCTGCATCGACCTGCGGACACCCGGCAGCTGGCCGGTGCACGACGTCGAGGCCACGCTCGTGTACGCGTGCAGCTCGCGACAGGTGACCGATACCTGGGTCGCGGGGCGTCACGTCCACGCCGAGGGCACGCTTCGATATATGGACGAATCGGCCGTGCTCGACCGTGCGGATGCGTGGCGGGCACGTATCGACGCTGGCCACGGCGGGAGCGAGGAATGACGACGGCTGCGGAAAAGTTGAACGTCGACCCGGCGGAGATCGCACGTTTCGAGGCGGCCGCGAGCCGCTGGTGGGATCCCCAGGGCGAGATGCGCCCGCTGCACGACCTGAATCCCGTACGGCTGCAATACGTCGAACGCGCGGGTCCGCTGGCCGGACGCAAGGTGCTCGACGTCGGTTGCGGCGGCGGCCTGCTCGCCGAGGCCATGGCGCGCAAAGGCGCGCGCGTGACGGGCATCGACCTCGCCGACGACCTGCTGCAAGTGGCGCGGCTGCACTCGCTCGAGGGCGGGATCGACGTGGACTACCTGCTCGAGTCCGCCGAAGCGCACGCCTCCGGGCACGCCGGCGAGTACGACATCGCGGCGTGCATGGAGATGCTGGAACACGTGCCGGACCCGACCGCGGTGGTCGATGCGCTGGCCCGGCTGGTGCGCCCGGGCGGTCACGTGTTCATCTCGACGCTCAATCGCACGCTCAAGTCGTACGCGATGGCGGTGATCGGTGCCGAGTACGTGTTGCGACTGCTGCCGACCGGCACGCACACGTACGAGAAGTTCATCCGGCCGTCGGAATTGCGCCAGTGGGCGCGCGGGGCCGGCCTCGACGTGGTCGACATCGCCGGCCTCGACTACGACCCGTTCTCGCGCAAGGCACAACTGGCGACGGACGCGAGCGTGAATTACCTGATGCACCTGCGTCGCGCCGGGGTCGCATGAGCCGCGCCGCCGCGATCCTCTTCGACCTCGACGGCACCTTGCTCGACACCGCGCCGGACATGATCGGCGCGCTGAACCGGCTGCGCGTCGAAGAAGGTGCCACGCCGTTGCCCTTCGACGAGGTTCGCCCCTCCGTGTCACACGGCGCGATGCGGCTGGTCACGCTCGGCTTCCCGGACGCCGGCAAAGACGATGTCGAGCGCTTGCGGCGGAGATTCCTCGACCTCTACGCGCGCAACCTCGCCGACGGCACCTGCCTGTTCCCGGGCCTCGATGACGTGCTGGCAACGCTGGAATCCGACGGCCTGCCCTGGGGCGTCGTGACGAACAAGCCGGGTTGGCTCACGGACCCGCTGCTCGACCGACTTGGACTGGCCGGTCGTGCGTGCTGTGTCGTCAGCGGCGACACGGTGGCCGAGCGCAAGCCCCACCCGCTGCCGTTGTTGCACGCGGCGCGACTGACCGGCGTGCCACCGGACCGGTGCGTCTATGTCGGGGACGCCGAGCGCGACATTGTCGCCGGTCGTGCCGCCGGCATGCAGACGGTCGTGGCGGCCTACGGCTATCTCGGACTCGACGACCGCCCGCTGCAATGGAACCCGCACGGCATCGTCGAGCGGCCCGGCGAGCTGCCCGACTGGTTTACGTTGCGTCACCTCGGCGCGGCGGCGGCGACGTGAGCGAGCTCGGCTCCACCGGTCTGCTGCTGCTTGCGCTCGCCACCGCGTTCGGCCTGATCGTCGGCGTGCTGCTCGGCCGTCGCGGTCGGCACGAGGCCGAGGTGCGGCTCGCGACGGCCGAGGCGTCACTGAAGTCCGCCGAAGACGTCGCCGCGGAGCGCGAACGGTCGCTCGAGCTCGCGCTGCAGCGGTTGCGCAGCGGCTTCGACGCCATGGCCGGCCAGGCCCTCCGCGGCAACAACGAACTGTTCCTGCAGCTCGCGCGACAGACGCTCGGCCAGCAGCAGGAACTCTCGCTGCGCAACCTGACCGAGCGTGAGAAGGCCGTCGACTCGATGCTCGCACCGGTGCGCGAGGCGCTGCAGAGGACGCAGGAGCAGATCGCGCGGATCGAGAAGGAACGTGCCGAGAGCTTCGGCGCGTTGCGTGCCTCGCTCGAAAGCGTCGCGCTCGGCCAGGCGACGCTGCAGCGCGAGACGCGCAACCTCGTCACGGCGCTGCGCCGGCCGGAGGTCCGCGGCCGATGGGGCGAGATGACGTTGCGCCGGCTCGCGGAGCTCGCGGGCATGATCGAGCGATGCGATTTCGTCGAACAGGTGCACACGCCGGGCGATGATGGCGCGTTGCGACCCGACATGATCGTCAACATGCCAGACGGCCGGCAGATCGTCGTCGACGTCAAGACGCCGCTCGATGCGTACCTCACCGCCGTCGAGGCGACAACCGACGACGACCGCGCAGCGGCGCTCCGCAAGCACGCGACGGCCGTGCAGGAACGCGTGCGCCAGCTCGGACAAAAGGCGTATTGGGCGCAATTCGCGCAAAGCCCGGACTTCGTGGTCCTGTTCATTCCCGGTGACCAGTTCCTGAGCGCAGCCGTCGCCGAGGTGCCGACGCTGCTCGAGGATGCGATCCGGCAGCACGTCATCGTGGCCACGCCGACCAGTTTCGTCGCGCTGCTCAAGGCCGTTGCCTACGGCTGGCGCCAGAATGCGCTCGCGGAAAATGCGCTGCGCATCCAGGAACTCGGCGAGGAAACCTACAAGCGGCTGGTGACGTTCACGACGCACCTTGCCCGCGTCGGCCGCTCGCTCGGCCAGAGCGTCGAGGCCTACAACGCGGCCGTGGGATCGCTCGAGCGCCAGGTGCTGCCGGGGGCGCGCAAATTCACCGACCTCGGCCTGCGACCGGCCCGGGAAATCGAGGAAATTTCTCCGGTCGAGAATCTCGCCCGCACGTTCGTGTCCACGCCCGAGACGGCTCCCGGCGCGCCGGAGGAGGTTGCGCAATCCGCCGACGACGGAGGTCGTGCCGACTCGCCCGCTCGCGGACCCGCTGCGGCCGACGCGAGCGAGGGCGGCACCGGGCAGACATGACCGACGATCCGCTCAAGCGGGGCACGCCGCCCGGATCGTTGCGCCATTTCGCGGTGATGTACGCGCCGGCGCACGCGCAGCCTTTGCTCCACGCGCTCTACGCCTACGAAGCCGAGATCGGCGACACGGTGCGTGCGTCGAGTCACGAGGTCGCTCACACACGGCTGGCGTGGTGGCGCGGCGAAGTGGACCGGTTGCTCGGCGGCCATCCACAGCACCCGATCACACGGGCCCT
>DASUYI010000492.1:0-3381 GCA_036377475.1 Steroidobacteraceae bacterium
GAACCCCGCGCAGTCAGGATCGCGCAGACCGGGGCGTTGTTCACGCTCATGAGCGTGGAGAGCGCGCCGTCGCCCGCGGCCACTTCCATCAACGCAAGCGCATAGGAGACGTAGTCGAGGCCGGCGCCGCCGAGCGCCTCCGGCACCGTCATGCCCAGGAAGCCGAGCTGTCCCATCTCGCGGAGGACGTCGCGCGGAAACTCGCCGGCCGCCTCCCATTCACGCGTGTGCGGCGCGAGGCGCAGACGCGCGAAGTCGCGCGCGGTGTCGCGCACCAGGGTTTGTGCTTCGGTCAGGACCATGGGATCTCGGGCGCTCCTGTGTGGGCTCGCGACGGTCGGCCGCCGCTCGATGTTTCCGACTCGACGCGCTGCGCAGTCTAGGGCCTGTCAACACCCATTGGCATGAGCTGCGACGATCCATGGCAGTCCAGCGCCAGGCGCGACGACAATGGGTGTTGACCGGCCCTGGTCGGTCCGCGGCCAACGATTCGCTAAGCTATGCCGATCGACGCACCGCGCGTCGCCGCGCCGACCCAGGCCGTGCATCCACGAACCCACGACGCCCGCGTGCGCACCGAGCGGGACGCGACGGCGTGCCCGCACCGCCCGCCGTGCCCGGGCTGCCCGCGTTTCGGCGAGCCGGGGATTGCGCCGAGCCGACTGGCCGCACTCGACTCGCTCGCGCGGGCGCACGGCTTGCCGGGTGTCGCGGTCGTCTCGGGTGCCACGCGGGGGTTCCGTCACCGGGCCCGGCTCGCGATCCGCGGCCGTCCCGGTGCGCCCAAGATCGGGCTGTTCCAGGCCGGCACGCATCGCGTCGTGACGGTCCCGGAGTGCAGCGTCCATCACCCCGCGATCAACCGTGCCGCGAGCGTCGTGCGCCGGGCCCTGGTCGATGCGCGCATACCCCCGTACGTCGAGGGCTCGCACAGCGGCCTCGCCCGGCACCTGCAGGTCGTCGTCGAGCGCCGATCGCAGGCCGTGCAGGTCGTGCTGGTGGGGAACTGCGCCGGGGCCGGGCCGCTCGCGGCAGGCCTGGACCTGATCCGCGCACGACTCGGCGCCGAGCTGCACAGCCTCTGGTTCAATGCCAACGTGGCGCGCACGAACACGATCCTCGGGCCGGAGTTCGTGCACTGGTGCGGACCGCCGGCGGTGGTCGAGCGCTTCGGCGGCGCCGACGTCCACTATCCCCCGGGCGCGTTCGGCCAGAACAACCTCGACATCGCCGGCCGCATCGTCGAGCAGGTGCGTGCGCTGGTGCCGGTCGGGTCTGTCGTCACCGAGTTCTATGCGGGCGTGGGTGCGATCGGACTGTCGCTGCTCGAACGCGTGCGCAGCCTCCGCCTGAACGAAGTCGCGCCGCAATCCCTGCAGGGGCTGTCGCTGGGCATCGAACGGCTCGCGGCGCACGATCGCGCGAAGCTCGAGGTCGTGCCTGGTCCGGCGGGGACGGCCACCGCGGCGCTGGCGGGCGCAGACGTCGTGATCGTCGACCCGCCACGCAAGGGCCTGGACGCCGAACTGCTCGCGGAGCTGTGCTCCCGGGTCCCCGCCCGTCTCGTGTACGTGAGCTGCGGCCTGGAATCGTTCCTCCACGACGCGGCGAAACTCACGTCGCCGGGCGCCTATGCGCTGACCGCCCTGCAAGCCTTCAACCTGCTGCCGTACACGGACCACGTCGAAACCGTGGCGTGCTTCGATCGCATGACGGGCTGAATCCAGTACTTTCAGTGACTTGTCAGCGAAGCGAGCAATACATGCCACGCGTCGTCGCGAAAGGCGGGCGGCCTACTGGCTCGCGATGGCGGCGCGGCCGCCGCGCAGCACGTACTTCTGGATCTTGCCGGTCGCGGTCTTGGGCAGGTTGTCGACGAACGTGAAGGCCGTGGGCACCTTGAAGTGCGCCAGCACACCGCGAGCGAACTCCCGCATCTCCGCGGCCGAGGCCGACTGTCCCGGCCGCAGCACGATGAACGCGTGCGGCGACTCGCCCCAGCGCTCGTGCGGCATGCCGACGACCGCCACCTCGTGCACGGCGGGGTGACGCAACAGGGCGCCCTCGACTTCGATCGAGGAAATGTTCTCGCCGCCGCTGATGATGACGTCCTTGTAGCGGTCGCGGATCTCGACGTAGCCGTCCGGGTGCACGACCGCGGCGTCGCCGGTGTGAAAGTAGCCGCCGCGAAACGCCTTCGCCGTGGCCTCCGGGTCGTCGAAGTAGCCCTTCATCACGACGTTGCCGCGCGCGACGATCTCGCCGAGCGTGGTGCCGTCGGCGGGCACGTCCTGCATGTTCTCGTCGACGACGCGCAACTCCCCCGAGGTGACGAGCCGGACGCCCTGGCGCGCCTTGATCCTCGCGCGGCCGGCGAGGTCGAGCGCGTCGTGCTCGGGCAACGGCTCGCAGATCGAAATGAACGGCGCCGTCTCGGTCAAGCCGTAGACCTGCGTGAGCGTCCAGCCGAGATCGCCTTCGATCCGTTCGATCGTGGCCGGGGCCGGCGGCGCGCCGGCGGTGATCACGCGCACGCCGCGGGGCAGGGAGCGACGCTCCGCTTCGGGGCCGCTCGCGATCGCGATCAGGACCGTGGGCGCGGCGCACAGCATCGAGATGCGCTCGGACCGCACGAGCCGGTAGACCGAGGACGCATCGACCTGTCGCAGGCAGACGTGCGTGGCGCCGGCGGCCGTCACCGTCCACGTGTAGGTCCAGCCGTTCGCGTGGAACATCGGCAGCGTCCAGAGGTAGCGATCGGCCGGCGTCATCGGCAGGTGCACCAGCGTGCCGACGGAGTTGGTCCAGGCGTTGCGATGCGTGATCATCACGCCTTTCGGATTCGACGTCGTGCCACTCGTGTAGTTGATGGTCAGCAGGTCCGCCTCGGCGATGTCCGGGGGCTCGTACCGGCCGTCGCTCGCGTCGAGCAACTGCTCGTACTGCAGCCAGCCCGGCTTGTCGCCCTCGAGCGCGACGAAGTGCTCGACGCCGGGCATGCGTTCGCGCACCGAGTCGATGACGTCGAGGTAATCGGCGTGCACGCACAGCACCTTCGAGCCGCTGTGGTTGGCGAGGTAGACGAAGTCGTCCGCCACGAGACGGTAGTTGAGCGGCACGAGCACGGCGCCGAGTTGCGGCACCGCGTAGTACTGCTCGAGGTGCTGGTGGGTGTTGGGCGCGAGCGTCGCGACCCGATCGCCTTTTCCCACGCCGAGCCGGGCGAGTGCGGCCGACCAGCGGTCGCAGCGCTCGAAGAACTGCGCGTACGTGTAGCGTGCATCGCCATCGACGACCGCCTCGCGCGCGGCATGGAGCAGGCGCGCCCGATGCATGAAGTCGAGCGGCGTGAAGGCAACGTCCATGAGGCACTCCCGGTCC
>DASUYI010000493.1:0-4390 GCA_036377475.1 Steroidobacteraceae bacterium
GGCTGCTAGCCTCGGCGCAGCCCAGCCCAGCGCAGCGAAGGTGGGAGACATGCTTGCGATCGACCCGAGCGCAGCGAACGCCGCGCCGCCGATGTCCGACCTCGCGCCGATGCAGACCGGGCGGGCGATCGTCTCGGTCGCGCACGATCCGGGCGGCGTCACGATCGCCTGGGACGATGGGGTCCGCAGTCGCTTCAGCGCGCTGTGGTTGCGCGACAATTGCGCGTGCGCGCAGTGCCGTCATCCGCAAGCCCTCGAACGGACGCACGTGTTCATCGACCACGGACGTCCCGCGGTGACCGATGCCGTCCTCGGCCCGGACCAGACGCTCGAGGTGCGCTTTCGGGTCGCGGACGCCGCGCACACGTCGCGTTTCACGCGTGGGTGGCTGCGTGCTCACGACGTCGGCGTGCGCCAGGCCGCGCTGCACCGTTTCGTCCCCGACCTCTGGGACGCCGGGATCGCGTCGCGACTCCCGGTCGTCGGGCATGCGAGTTTCATGCAGACGCCGCGGGGGCTGCGCGCCTGGATCGAGGCCCTGAAGACGCAGGGCATCGTGCTGCTCCGCGGCGTGCCGACCGAGCCCGGCCGCCTGCGCGAAGTGGCGCAGCGCATCGGGCCCATCCGGGCGAGCAATTTCGGCGACTTCTACGACGTCGTGTCGATGCCGAATCCGAATGCGTCGGCGTACACGGCGCTGGGACTGGAACTGCACACCGACCTCGCCAACTGGCGCTTCCCGCCGGACGTGCAGTTGCTGTCGTGCGTGAAGAGCAGTGTCCGCGGTGGCGAGTCCGTGTTCGCCGACGGCTTCCGTGTCGCGGCGGACCTGCGCGAGGCAGATCCGACGGCGTTCGAACTGCTGAGCACGTGGCCGATCGAGTTCCGGTTTCACGACGCGAGTTGCGACATCCGCACCAGCGCGCCGACGCTCGAGCTCGACCGCGCGGGCCGGCTCGCGCGCGTCCGCTTCAACAACTGGCTGCGCACGGCGATGGCCGTTCCCGACGACGTCGTGCAGCCGCTGTATGCGGCGCTCGAACAGTTCTGGCGGATGCTGCGGGACGAGAAGTACCGGCTCAACCTGCGCCTGGAACCCGGCGACCTGATCGCCTACGACAACAACCGCATACTGCACGGGCGCCGGCCGTTCGACCCGACGACGGGCGAGCGTCACCTGCAAGGCTGCTACCTGAACCTCGACGACGTCGACAGTGCGCTGCGATTGATCGAGCGTTCCGCGTGAGCCCGAGTGTCAGGGCAGCGCGGCGTTGAGGCGCCAGAGCGTGGCCACGCTGCGCACGACGGCGGCCTGCGCGTCGACGCGCTGATCGAGGCGCGCTCCGGCAAACGCCGGTGTCTCGACGACGATCACGGTCTGCGCCGCGGGGCCACGCTGCTTGCGGCCGTCGACGAAGACCTCGGTGGCGGCGAGCAACTCGTCGATCGAGCCGTCGCGGATCGGACCGCCCTTGTCGCCGCGACTGATCACGCCGTCGACGATCGTCTCGCCGAAACGGGTCTGTCCGGACCGTCGCAGCGGGATGCCCGACCCCTGCAACAAGCGGACGATCTCGGCGCCGGCCGGATTCGCGTCGGCGTGCCGGCCCTGCGAGTAGATGTAGCCGCCCTCGGTCGAAAGCTCGTCCTCGTGCAGGTCGAGCACCAGCGTGGGCGGATAACGCTTGGCCAGGCTCAGAACGTACTGCGTCAACGCCAGCGTCTCCGGCCCCGAGGCTTGTGTCGCGCGCGGCTTGCTTCCCGACTCGAGGTCCGGCAGCAGGTATTCCGCGTCACCGACGCTGTAGCCGCCCTTGCGCCAGTCGCGCTCGGCCGTGTTCGGATAGCGCCAGTTGTGGCGATACGCCTTCGGGTTGCAGAGCGGAATGACCACCACCGGGACACCGGAACGTGCGAACTCGACGAGGCTGTCGAGTTCCCGTGCGACCGCATTGGGCCCGGCCGGTTCCTCGCCGTGGATGCCCGACAGCACCCAGAGCGCCGGCCCGGGCGTGACCGTGTGCCAGGCCTTGATCTGCGTTTCCGGCGCGTCCGGGTACGCGTACAGCGTCTCGACGTTCCAACCGTGCTTCGCGTCGAGTTCGTGGAAACGCTGCATGATCCGCGCGAGCGGGGCACGACCGTCGGCGACGTGCGCTGCCGCAGTCTGCGCGGGCGCTGCAGAAGTCGGTGCCGCACGCGCCTCGACGTCCATGACACTCCAGGCCGTGACGACCAGCGCGAGGACGGCGATACCCAGGCGCATCAGGCATCCCTCCCTTCGATTGCGGCGGACGGCACCGCGCCGGGCGCGCGTCGCCTGCGCAGGAACCAGAACACCGGCAATCCCGCCGCGCCAAGCACGAGCGACCACAGGAACGGTTCGTGGCCGAGGCCCACGAACGCGAAGATCGAGTAGGCGGTGCCGAGCACGCCGAGCACAAGCATGCTCACGGGGACGCGGCGCTCGCCACGGCGCGCGAGCACGACGAGCGCGAACGCGCACAGCAGGTACAGCGGCAGGTTCGCGGCCGTGACGACGAGCGTCAGGAACGTGAAGCCCTCGACCAGCGACTTGCTGTAGTTCATCAGCACCATCGCGGTCGCCATCACGCCCGTGAGCAGCAGGCCGACCGCGGGCGCGCCGCGCGCGTTGGTGCGCTGGGCCATCGCCGGCAGGAAGCCGTGCCGACCGAGCGAGGCCGAAAGCTCACCGACGAGAAGCGTCCAGCCGTTCAGCGCGCCGAGACCGCTCACGACGACGAAGGCGGCGAGCAGGCGGCTGTGACCGGAGCCGCCGAACTCATCCAGGAGGTCCGAGAACGGCGCCGACGACTGCGCGAGCCGATCCTGCTCGATCAGCAGCAATGCGATCGAGGAGACGGCAATGTAGATCGCCGCGGTGAGCAGCGTGCCGGCCATCGTCGAGCGCGGGATCGTCGTCTGCGGATCACGCACGCGGCCCGCGGGCACGGCCGCGGACTCGATGCCGAGCATCGCGAACAGTGCGATCGTGGAGGCCGCCATCAGGCCCTCGAGCGAGATCGGCGTGGGCGGCGGATGACGCACGTAGGTCGCGGGCTCGGTGAACAGGATCCAGGCGCCGAGGCCGACTATATAGGCCATCGGCAGCAGCTTCAGAGCGGTCGTCAGCACCTGCACGCGGCCGCCGGCCCGCACGCCGAGCAGGTTCACGGCGACGCACAGCCAGAGCATCGCCAGGGCCTGCAGCGCGGGCGGCACGCCCTGTAGCGCCGGGATCACCTTGCCGAGGTAGCCGACCACGCCGATGGCGATCGCCGTGTTGGTGATCCAGCACGAGACCCAGTAGCACCAGATCGCGATGAACGCCGCGAGGCTCCCGGTCGTGCGTTCGATGTAGGCGTGCGGTCCGTCGACGGTCGGGAACTCACGCGCGAGCTGTGCGAACACGCGCGCCAGCACGGTCATGCCGACCACGGTGATCGCCCAGCCCAGCATCGCGTTGAAACCGTAGGGGGCGAGCGAGGCCGGCAACACGTAGATGCCGATGCCGATCGTGTTGACGACCACGAGGGCCGTGCACATCCAGAACCCGAGTTCCTTGCGCTGCGCTGGCTGCTCCAATGTCCCCCCTGGGGCCTGTCAACAGGCCCTGGATGCCGTTTCGCATCAGGCTTGCAGCGCCTCGTCGAGCGACGTCCGCAGGATCTGCACCGCCTCTTCCACTTCGTCGGAGCTGACGCAGAGCGGCGGCATGAAACGCAGCGTGCTGACGCCGCACGAGAGCAGCAGCAGGCCGTTGTGATAAGCGCGCGTCACGAGGCGATCGATCAGTTTGCGTGCCGGCGCGTGGTCGGGGCCACCCTCGACCAGCTCCATGCCGATCATGAGCCCGCGGCCGCGCACCTCGCCGATGCAGGGATACTGCGTCTGCAGCGCGCGCAGGCGCGACAGGAAGAACTCTCCGACCTTCACGGCGTTGGCCGCGTACTCGGCCTCGACGAGGTCGAGCGTCGCGATCGCGGCCGCGCAGCTCAGCGGATTGCCGCCGTACGTGTTGCCGTGCGCGCCGCGCTGCCACTTGCCCATGATCGAGGACTTGGCGATGAAGGCGCCGATCGGCAACCCGGAGCCGAGGCCCTTCGCGCTCGTCATGATGTCGGGCTTGACCCCCCAGTGCTGCGAGGCCCACATCTTGCCGGTGCGCCCGACGCCCGACTGCACCTCGTCGAAGATCAGCAGGATGCCGTGCTCGTCGCAGAGCGCCCGCAGGCCGGCGAGGAAACCGTCCGGCGGCACGAGATACCCACCTTCGCCCTGGATCGGCTCGACCAGGATCGCGGCCACCTCCGAGGGCGGCACGTTGCGCTCGAACAGCATGCGGATGTAGTCGAGCACGGCCTTGCCC
>DASUYI010000494.1:0-6309 GCA_036377475.1 Steroidobacteraceae bacterium
CGCCGCGGCGCGCGCCATCGACGACACGCTGTACTTCGCCGGAGAAGCCTGCGACGTCGACGGCGAGGCCGGCACGGTCGGCGGCGCTCTGAATGCCGGCCGGCGGGCTGCCCGCGAGGTGCTTGCCCGTCTGTAGCGAGGACGCCGGGCCATGGAGCCGCCCATCGGCGCGAGTGCCTATTCAGCCTGCACCGATGTTGTGCAAGACTCCGCGGCCAACAACGCACAACCACGGGCACCGGCAACCCCGGTCGGAACCCACGTTCCTCGCGGAGACACGATGAGACCCATTGGTGAGGTTGCCGGCGCGATCGGCATCGACCCCTCGGTGCTCGAGCCGTACGGTCGGTACAAGGCCAAGCTGCCCCTGTCGGCATTCCGCCATCGGCCCCCGGTCGGCCGCCTGGTGCTCGTCTCGGCGATCACGCCCACGCCGGCCGGCGAGGGCAAGACGACGATGACCGTCGGGCTCACGCAGGGCCTCACCCGCCTCGGCGTGCGCAGCGCTGCGGCCCTGCGCGAGCCGAGCCTGGGCCCGGTGTTCGGGATGAAGGGCGGCGGTGCGGGCGGCGGCCGCTCGGAAGTCGTGCCGATGATGGACATCAACCTGCACTTCAACGGCGACTTCCACGCCGTGTCGACAGCGCACAACCTGCTCGCGGCCTTGATCGACAATGCGTTGCACAACGGGCTCGCCGGCCACCTCGACCTGCGACGCATCAGCTGGAAGCGCGTGATCGACATGAACGACCGCGCGCTGCGCGACATCGTCGTCGGGCTCGGCGGTCGCACCGAGGGCGTCCCGCGCGAGAGCGGCTTCGACATCACGGCCGCGAGCGAGGTCATGGCGATCCTGTGCCTCGCCGCCGATCCGGCAGACCTCAAGGCGCGGCTCGGCCGCATCGTCGTCGGCTATTCGGCGCAGGGAACCCCGGTGAGCGCGAGCGAGATCGGCGGTGTCGGCGCGATGGCGGCGCTGCTGAGCCAGGCGCTGAAGCCGAACCTCGTACAGACCACGGAGGGCGTGCCGGCATTCGTGCACGGCGGGCCGTTCGCGAACATCGCGCACGGCACCAACAGCATCCTGGCCACGCGCGCCGCGCTGTCGTACGCCGACGTCGTCTGCACCGAAGCAGGGTTCGCCTTCGACCTCGGCGCCGAGAAGTTCTTCGACATCTATTGTCGCTACGGCGGTTTTGCCCCGTCCTGCACCGTGCTCGTCGCGACGATCCGCGCGCTCAAGATGCACGGCGGGAAGCCGCTCGCAGAGGTGAGCCGGCCCGACGTCGCGTCGATGCTGAAGGGCGTGCCGAACCTGCAGCAGCACCTGGCGAGCGCCGCGAAGTTCGGCCAGCGCACCGTCGTCGCGATCAACCACTTCCCGACGGACACCGCGGAGGAAGTCGAGGCTCTCGAGCAATATTGCACGGCAATCGGCGTGCGCGCGGTGCTCGCAAAGCCCTACAGCGAGGGCGGCGCCGGCTGCGTGCAGCTGGCGGAGGCCGTGCGCGATCTCGTCGCGCGCGTCGAGCCTGGCTTCACGCCGCTTTACGACTGGAACGAGAGCTTCGAATCCAAGATCGACATCGTGGCGCGCGAGATCTATGGCGCCAGGCGGGTCGAGTACACGAAAGGGGCCAAGCGCGATCTCGACCAGATCGTGAAAGCGGGTTTTGCGGGGCTGCCGGTCTGCATGGCTAAGACCCAGCTGTCGCTGTCCGACAACCCGGCACTGCTCGGGCGTCCGCGCGACTTCGACATCACCGTGCGCGAGGTCCAGCTCGCGGCGGGCGCCGGCTTCGTCGTGCCGATCACGGGTGAGATCGTGCGTATGCCTGGACTGCCGAAAGTGCCGATGTCGACGCGCTTCGACCTGTCGGACGACGGCGACGTGCTGTTCACGAGCGGGTGATCCCGCGCCACACTGTCGTCGCGGGTCGTCCCGCAGGAGGACTCCCATGGTGCATCTCCTCGGCATCTCCGGCAGCCTGCGCAAGGGCTCGTACAACACCGCGCTGCTGCGCGCCGCACGCGACGAACTGCCCGAGGGAACGTCGCTCGAGATCGCGACGCTGCACGGGATTCCGCTCTACGACGGCGACGTCGAGGCCGGCTCCGGACTTCCGGCGACCGTCAACGCGCTCAAGGACCAGGTCGTCGCCAGCGACGGCGTGCTGCTCGCCACGCCGGAGTACAACAACGGCGTGCCGGGTGTGCTCAAGAATGCGATCGACTGGTTGTCGCGTCCGCCGGACGACATCGGCCGCGTGTTTCGCGGCCGGCCGTTCGCGATCCTCGGCGCCTCGCCCGGGGGCTTCGGCACGATCCTCGCGCAGAGCGCCTGGTTACCCGTGCTCCGTACGCTGGGTAGCGATTTCTGGAGCCAGGGACGCCTGATGGTGTCGCGCGCCTCGCAGGCCTTCGACGCCGAGGGTCGGCTCCAGGACACCGCGGTGCGCGAGCAGCTGAAGAAATTTCTCGCGGGCTTCGCTGCGCACTGCGACCGCCGCCGGCACTGAGCGCTCCAGGTCGTCCGGCATCGCGCCGGTGAGGTCTGCGCCGACCCGGTCGGGGCGTTTGCCGACAGCCCGCGCCGCCGCGGTTTGCCAGTCTCGACGATGGCATGGGCAGCACGGACGCGGGCATGCATCCAGACGCACGGTCCCCGGCGGCGTGGTGGGGGTTGATCCGGGACACGGTCAAGGGCTGGCTCGGCGACTTCGCGCCGAGCATGGGCGCCGGCATCGCGTACTACACGGCGTTTTCGATCGGGCCCCTGCTGTTGATCGTGATCGCCATCGCAGGCCTTTTCTACGGCGAGGACGCGGCGAGCGGCTACGTCCATGCCCAGGTCGGCGACCTGCTCGGTCGCGACGGTGCGGACGCCGTGCGCAGCATGGTCGCACGAGCCGGGGAGACCGAGGACGGCATCCTCGGGCCGCTGATCAGCCTCGGCCTGCTGCTGGTCGGCGCGACGACGGTATTCGCGGAACTGCAGAGCGACCTCGACCGGATCTGGAAGGCCCCGGCCGCCAAGCAGCGGGAGGGCGTGTGGGGGTTGCTGCGCAGGCGGGTACTGTCGCTCGGGCTCGTCGTCAGCATCGGTTTCCTGATGCTCGTGTCCCTGCTGGTCAGTGCGGCGCTCGCCGCGCTCAGCAAGTGGTGGAGCGGCTGGCTCGAGGACCTCGCCTGGCTCATGCACGGGCTCGATTTCGTCGTAAGCATCGCTGCGGTCACGCTGATGTTCGCGCTGATGTACAAGATCCTGCCGCGCGTGAAGATCGCCTGGCGCGACGTGTGGGTGGGGTCGCTCGTGACTGCGCTGCTGTTCACGATCGGCAAGTTCCTCGTCGGGCTGTACATCGGGCACAGCAAGGTCGCGTCGGGCTTCGGCGCCGCGGGCTCGGTCATGGTCGTGCTGATCTGGGTGTACTACTCGGCGCAGATCTTCCTGCTCGGGGCGGAGTTCACGTGGGTGTACACGCATCGGTACGGCTCGCGGCGCGGCCAGGCGCAGCCCTCCGACACTCGCGACTCGCTCGAGGAGAGCACGGTGGATCCGCACCCGCAACCGGTGCGCTGAAAACCGGCCTCAGCAGGCGAACGCGCTCGAGCGGCACTGCAGCGGCGCCGCCGCGTGCTCGGACATTGCGACGAGTCCCGGCAGGTACGTCGCGTCGAGATAGTCCTCCGGACTCGCGCGCCGCTCCTGCTCGCGTCGCGCGGCATGCGTCCAGTAATGCCACCAGAGTGCCTCGAGCAGGCTCGGTTCGAGCCAGGCGTTGGCGCCTGGCGCGCCCAGGCGATCGAGCCAGGGCCTGAGCAGGACGTCGAGCAACGGCGCGGCGCGTCGCTGCATCTGGCGAAAGGCGATCGGGCGTGCCGAGCCACGCTTGTCGAGCAGGACGCAGGCGCTCACGAAGCGGAACACGTCGAGGTGCTGTGGCCGCTCGGCTTCCGTGTGTTCCCAGTCGATCAGGCGCACTTCGGCCGTCGGACCCATGCCGCTCGTGAGCACGTTGTAGGGACTGAAATCGCCGTGCACGCGGCCGCACGGCAGGTTGTGGCCCGCCGACGCCAGCCGATTCGCGTACACACGGCCGGCGTCGGAGACGGCGCGCGGGAAGTCCGGGATCGAGGACTCGAGCCACACCAGGTCCATGAGCAGGTCGCGCGCGACCTCGCCCGGGCTCACCTGTCGAGTCTGCGTCTCGTGCACGCGCACGATCACCGCGAGCGCCTGTGCTGCAAATCGCTCCAGCATCGCCGTGCGCGACCCGAGCATTCGATTGCGGTAGCGCGAATACATGGTCCGTCCAGGGGCGCCTTCGTACGCGTAGTACTCCGATCCTTCGCACGCGAACGTGGCGAGCGCGGCGGGGATCAGCCCCGCAATCCGCGCATCGGCGCGCAGGGAGCTGACCGCGTCCCACTCGCGCTGCAGCGCATGGTGCAGTCGGGCGTCACGCGGCGTCTTCACGACCACGCGCGCGTGCGGCTCGTCGTCGACCCAGCCGTCGAAGATGATGGCGCCGGTGGCCGCGGTCGAACTGCATTGCGCGAGGTGCAGTTGCTCGGGCCGGGACAAGCCGGCCGCGGCCGCGACGGCTCGCTGCAGCGCGGGTTCGCTCAGTACGCGGCGCGGTCGTTCCACACACGAAGAGCCGTCTTGGCGAGGATCTGCAGATCGAGGCCCACCGACCAGTTGCGCAGGTATTCCAGGTCGCAACGGACTCGCGCCTCCATCTGTTCCAGGGACTTCGTCTCGCCCCGCATGCCATTGACCTGTGCCAGCCCGGTGATCCCGGGCAGCACCTTGTGCCGGACCATATAACCGTTGATCAGTTTACGGTACATCTCGTTGTGCGCTACGGCGTGTGGGCGCGGGCCGACGAGGCTCATGCGGCCCTGCAGCACGTTGATCAGCTGCGGCAACTCGTCGAGCGAGTACTTGCGCAGGATCCGCCCAGCCATGGTGATCCTGGGGTCGTGGCGGCTGGCCTGAGTGATCTCGGCGCCGTCCTCGGTCACGCGCATCGTGCGGAACTTGTAGACGATGATCTCTTCGCCGTTCAGCCCGTAGCGGCGTTGACTGAAGATGACCGGGCCCGGCGAGGTGGCCTTGATCGCCACGGCGATGGCCACCAACAGCGGCAGCGCCATCAACAGCGCGAGCGACGAGAGGACCACGTCGGTCGAGCGCTTGGCGAAGAACCGGAAACCGTAGATCGGCGTTTCGCACATCGCGATCACGGGGATGCCGTTGATCGAGCCCGTGCGCGACTGGATCAGGTCGTAGACGACGATGTCGGGCGCGTAGTACACCGAGGCCGTGGTGTCGCGGATCTGGCTCAGGAGTTCCGTCGTGCGCTTGAGGTGCCCGACCGGCAGCGAGATGAAGATGACCTCGACGTTGTGCTGCTTGACGAAGGACGGCAGGTCCGCAAGCCGCCCGAGCATTCGATCGCTGCGATTCGGTTGCAGGCGGTCGGTGCCGCGATCGTCGAAAAAACCCTGCACGTTCATGCAGTACTCGCCGCTCATGCGCAGCTGCCGGGCCAGCGACCGGCTCACCTCGTTGTATCCGGCGAACACCGTGCGCCGCGCATTCTCCGGGTTGCACATCAGCCTGCGCATCCACTCGTGGAAGAACAGGTTGACCGCCACGAGCATGGCCGGCGTCACGAACGCCCAGGTCAGTACGATGCGACGCGAGTAGTGCGCCGAGAACTTCGTGACGTAGGCGATGGCGAGCAATGCCGCGAGCAGGGCTGCCCAGCGCACGAGCACCGACACGACGATGGGCAGGCTCCCGGAAAAGATCGGCTGCTGGGGGTCCCGGGCGGGATAGGGCAGCAACAACATCAAGATGGCTACGAGTACCGCCATCGCGTTGAAGTACTTGGCCAACTCCGCGTCGAATGCCGAGACGAGGTAATACAGGAACCCGACCGCAACGAGCGCGGGCGCGATCATCTGCAGTACAGCCACGAAGCCGACCCAGAATACGTTTCTTGTTACTACTTGATCCGTCAGGGCCGTCGGGGCCATCGGGGAATCCTTTCCCTACGAGACGGTCACGTTGTAGAGGTTTCCCGACCGGGACAGAAGCAACGAACGGCGCCCGCGCGTGCAAACTTGGTGTAAGTCGACGCAGGTTTCCGCTGACAGGCGCGCTTCGGTGCCGCCCGAGCATGCTGGGACGATACTTCAAGCCTGAGTTGTGCCGGCGCGGCGGCAAGCAGAGAGGAGGACCTCTGTTCGTCGGGCTTGCCCCGACGCCGTCGCCCGGTAACCCCCGCTGTCGTA
>DASUYI010000495.1:0-3079 GCA_036377475.1 Steroidobacteraceae bacterium
GCGGCTGGCCGGTGATCGACGCGAACCGGGAAAAATCCCCGGGTTGACGCGGGTGCAATCCGGCGGCGCTTGAGACGTGAACGTGAAAAGGCCCGCACACGACGTGCGGGCCAGGTTTTCGTCACTCCTCGCAGGAGCGAACAAACAGGACTGGAGATCAGCGGTTGCGCGTGTAGGTGATCTCCATCATCTTCATCTCCTTGCCCTGTTTGTCCGGCCCGTACATCTCGAACACTTCCGTATCCGGGCTGGTCCAGCGCGTGGTCATGCGCGACTTCAAGGGACCCTTCTTGATCGGATCGTTCCAGGAGCCTTCGAACGTGCACGCGTTCTGCGCGTCGCAGGTCCCCCAGCTCACCATGAGCCCCGTCGACATGCTGTCGTTCCAGGTCGACCAGTACTTGCCGACCACGTTGTCATAGCCGTTCATGCCATGCCCCGTGAACGGGCTGCCCATCATCGTGCCCTGGAACTGCTCGACGAGCACGCGCCCGTCCAGAGCCACCGCGCGCGTGGCCGTCCCGCTCTCTTCCACGGGCTTGCCACCCGGTTCGAACCAGCTCTTCGTCTGCACCGAGTAGGTACCGGCCATCGCGGCGAGTTTCTTGTGCGGCTCACCCGGCGTGCCCGCGTCCTGGTAGGCCTTCATTTCGGCCTGCTGCTCCGGCGTCAGCTTGGGCTGCTCCGGCTTCGAGGGGTCCTGAGCGGACGCGAACGGAGCGACGGCGAGTATCGCCGCGGCCAGCGTGAGTGACATCGACCAGTGTTGACGGATCATGAAGTGTGCGCCTCCTGCGCGTTTCGACGTCGTTAGGGAGCCGAAGTATAGACCCGGGTCGTCGTCGCGCGCGGCGGCTCGCGAATCACCGCATCCATGCGTCGGCAGACTTGCACGGCACGCGGCGAAAGTCGCGCAGCTAATGTCCCTGCAGCATCTCCTGGAACTCGGGCACGCCGTGCAACGGTACGAGGTCCGGATCGTTCCTCATCCAGCCGATGTTCGTGTAACCCGCTTCGAACGCCTGCTTGAGCGCGTCGATCGCGCGCGCCGGTTCCCCGAGCGAGGCGTAGAGGCATGCCGCGTTGTAGAGCATCACGGGGTCACCGGGACTCAACACGAGGGCCTTCGTGCTCTCGCGCATCGCCTCGTCGCGCCGTCCGAAGCGCCCGAGCTGGTTGGCGTAGATCAGCCGCGCGCGCGCGTCGTCGGGGTTCTGCAGCAGGTAATTCGGGATCAGCTCGAGCCACTGCCGGTACACCACGTCGGCTTCGGCCGTGCGCCCGAGGGCCTGGCAGGTCTGGGCAACGTCGAGCAGCCCCGCGTAAAAGCCGGGCTTGATCTCGGCCACTCGCCGGAACAACTCGAGCGCGGGCTCGAGCTTGCCTTCGGTGAAGTAGATGCGCCCGAGCGTCCAGTGCGCGATGAAATCGTCCGGGTCGATCTCGATCGCCTTGTTGCAGGACGCGGTGGCCTCGGCGAGCTTGCCCCAGAGGAAATACGACAAGCCCATGGCCCGATACGCCTCGGGCAGGTTGTTGTCGTACATCAGCGCCTTGAAGCTCAGTTCCTGCGCGAGTTCTCGATAGCGTTCTTCGCGTGCGATCAGCTGGTACATCTGGCCGTACGCGCTCGAACAGCCCGCATACGCGGCCGCGTAGCGCGGATCGAGCTCGATCGCCTTCTCGAACAGCTGGATCGAATACTCGACGCTCCGCTTGGTCAGGCGGTACAGCTGCTCCTGGCCGCGCAGGTACAGGTCGTAGGCCTGTGCGTTCAATGTCTGCCGCTTGGTCAGCGAGACCTTCTCCGAGAACGTCAGCTTGAGCCTGAGCGCTTCGACGATCTGCTGCGCGACCTGCTCCTGGATGTCGAAGATGTCGTCGAGCTTGCCCTTGTACGTGTTGCCCCAGAGCTGGCGGTTGGTGACGACGTCCACGAGCTGCACCGTGATCCGCACGGACTCCTGGAAACGCCGCACGCTGCCACCGACGATGTACCGCGCGCCGAGCTCCGTGCCGATCGCGCGGATGTCCTGCACGCGGCCCTTGTGCTGCATCGAGGCCCAGCGCGAGATCAGTTCGATTTCCCGGACGAGCGAGAGCCGCGCGATCAGTTCCTCGGTGAGACCGTCGCTGAAGTAATCGGTCTCGGGGTCGGGACTGATGTTGTCGAACGGCAGCACTGCGAGCGCGCCCGGTTCGACGGCGGCAGACTCGCCCGTGCTCGAAGATGCCGCGGCGGGTGCAGACCCGGCGGTCGCGCTGCCGACGCGGGCCTCCTCCGGCTTCTTCGTCGCGGCCGGCGCTGTCGGCGGCGTGAGCGTCACGCCCAGCCCCTG
This sequence comes from Steroidobacteraceae bacterium, assembly GCA_036377475.1. Classification (GTDB taxonomy): domain Bacteria; phylum Pseudomonadota; class Gammaproteobacteria; order Steroidobacterales; family Steroidobacteraceae; genus RPQJ01. Next base: position 2,340 of record DASUYI010000495.1, read on the forward strand.
CAGCGAACGCAGGATCGCCTGCAGGTTCGCCTCCGGGTCGCCGTCGAAGTACTCGATGTGCTGGATGCCGGCCAGCGGATACTTGAGGCTGGTCGGGATCGTCGTCGGCTCCAGGTGCACCGGCAGGATGTGACCCTTGCGCTCGCTGGTCAGCATCACTTCCTTCGCGACGTTGTGCGAGCCGACCGCCGACGGCGTCACCATCAGCAGCAGCACCTTGGCGTCCTCGAGCGCGCGGACGATCGTCTCGCCCCACATCGCGGCCCCGTCGATGCCGCCCTGGTCGATCCAGAGGTTGACGCCCGCGGCGCGCAACCGCGCGGCGAGGTCGAGCACGCGGGCCTTGTCCTCGCGCGAGTAGCTCAGGAAGACGTCCGCGGCGGGTTGAGCCACTGTCCCTCTTGGGGTGTCGTGCGCCGCAGGAAGCGACGTTGTCTTAGGCTAGCGCATCGAGCGATCCGGTGTCGAATCAGGCACTTGGGTTGACGCTGTTACGGAGGTTGAGCCCCGCGACGGCCGGACTTTCACCTCGGCGCTCGACTGCCGAGGGCTTCGCCCGCCGCAGCAGGATTGCGGTAAACCACAGGAGCCAAGCTGGCAAGGCCGTGTCTAACCTGCTGCGACTCGAATCGAACCATGCACCGGACCCACACATCGTCGTTCACCCGCTGGAGCGCCGCGGCCCGTCGCGCGGTGGCGGGGATCGGTCGCGTTCGTTCGGTGCGCGAGCGGCGACGGCG
>DASUYI010000496.1:0-3846 GCA_036377475.1 Steroidobacteraceae bacterium
GACGCCCGTGATCCAGAGCGCCGACATCACGACGAAGCGGTACTTGCCGACGCGGGCCGACCCCTCAGGCCGGGTCTCGACTCGAGCGTTCATCCATCCCCCTGCGGCGCCGCACGGAGCCGGCGCACGCACAAGGGTAGATCAGTTCATGTCGGCCGTCCAGTCGGTCGACTAATTGTTCGGCCGGCGAGCCGGTGGCCTGGCCGATCAGGGCCGCATCGAGGAGACCGAACGGGCGGGGGGAACGCGACGCTGGTCTCCTCGACACGGTAGAAAACGGCTCTCGTCGCAGACCCCGCGCCCGCTGCGCCCGGGCAGCCTATTGCGGTCCGGATTCCAGCGCGGCGACGAGCCGGATCGGATCGAAGTATTCCCGGAAGTGCAGGATGCACCCCTCGCTCATGGTGAGTCGGGTCAGGTATTCATTTCGGTAGCGGCGACCGGTCGGGATCAACTTCATGTCGCTCGTGTACTCGGCGAGCAGCTCGTTCGGGTCGGAGGCGAACGCCTCGATCCGGACGTCCTGCAGGTTTTCCGAACCGTCTACCACCGTGGCGGGGATCGACTCGAGGAAGGCCATGACCGCATCGCGACCCTGGGTACGCCGCGCGAAACCTGGCGGCGCGTACGGCAGGGCGTAGGTGACCGCGGGATGCAGGAGCCCTCGCATCGCGGCGAAATCCCAACGGTTGATCGCCTCGAGATAGGCCTGCACTGCATCGATGTTGTCGCGACGCAGGGCAACGCCGGCCTCGATGTCGAGCATGATCAGGGCCTGTACGCGACGGTGATGCCATACGTCCGGGGACGACCGGCGTAGCGCACGATGGCGTCCGAGTCGGTCGAGGCGTTCTGCACGTAGAACTCGTCGGCCAGGTTGCGACTCCAGAGCGTGACGCGCCAGCGCTCGTCGGCGGTCGCGAAGCCCGCCCGAAGATCGAACAAGGTGTAGCTCGGCAGCACGTACAGGTCGTCGTTGCCTCCGAGGACGACGTTTTCGCCGTCCACGATGGCCACGGCCTCGTCGCTGTACGTCAGTGTGGCGCCGGCGAAGGCTGCCCAGCCGTCACCGAGCGTCCACTCCTTGTCGACGAGAAGCCTCGCCTGCCACTGCGGCGTGAACGGCACGCTCGCTCCCGCGAAGTCGGCGATGACACCGGCGGCATTGATCCCCGTGTATTCCTCGACCTCCGCGTTCGTATAGGAGACGGCCGCGCGGATCGTCAGGTCGTCCGGTGCGGCGGCGGTCACTTCGAGCTCCGCGCCCCTGACCTTCGATTTCGGGATGTTGACGAGGGCATCGAGCAGGCCGAAGACCGGGTCCTGTACCTTCGACTTTAGCTGCTTGTCCTCGTAGTCGTAGTAGAACGCCGCGGCGTTGACCTGCAGCCAGTTGGCAGCCGACGCCTTGACGCCGACCTCGTACGACAGCACCGACTCCTGCACGACGGGCGCGAACTGTGTGTTCGTGGCCGCGGCCAGCGTCGGAATGCTGCCCGCCTTGTAGCCCTTGGCGACGTTCCCGTAGAGCAGCACGTCGGCCGTTGCATCGTAGTCGAGCCCCATGCGCCACGACGTGTTGTCCTCGTCCAGGTTGCTCGCGTATGGATCACCCGCGAGGAACGCGGAATCCATGTTGAAACAGTCACCCGGCTGCAACGGCTCGACCTCTTGACCCGACAGCAGCCCGCTCAGGAACGTGAAGAACGCGTTGGTCGCACCATTGTCCGCATCGAACGCGCAGTTGACCGCATCGCGCTTCGACTGGGTGTAGCGAGCGCCCGCCTTCAGCGTCAAAGCGTCGCCAAGGTCGTACTCGACGTTGCCGAAGACGGCATGGTTCTGCATGGCCTGGTCGCTCGTGAAACCGGCGCCCCATATTCCGAGCGCGGGGAACGTCGACGAGTCGACGAAGTTGTTGGTGGCCGTTTCCTCGACGTCGGTGTCCTCGAAGTTCGCGCCCATTACCCAGCGCAGGGCCGAGGCCGCGTCGTTGGTGAGCCGCAGTTCCTGCGCAAAGCTCTGGATCGTTCCCTGATGCGCGACCACGTCGAGGATGTGGAATGCCGTACCGTCGCCCTCCGGCGTCTGGTCGAGGTCGAAGTCGATATACGAGGTCAGGGAGGTCAGGGTCAGGTCGCCAGGCAAATCGATGTCGGCACGCAGCGACGCCTGGGTCATTCGGTTGTCGGCGCGCAGCGGTGTGTCGGCCGACCAATCGGCGGCGCGCGCGTCACGTGGCGCGAGCGGGTAAGCCACGACTTCGGGAATGCCGCAGCACGGCTGCTGCGGGTTGGGCCAGATGTACTGCGGCGCCGTCGGATCCGACTTGTCGGCCCAGGCGTTCACGTTCAACAACACGCTTACGGCGTCGGCGGGTGCCCAGCCGAGCTGGAGCCGGCCGGCGTAGCTTTCCGCATCGCCACTTTCCGCGCCTTTCATGCCCGGCGTATAGCCCTCCTGCCACCCGTCGCCGTTGACGACCTGGCCGGCAAGCCGCGCCGTCACGGTCCGGCCGAGGGAGCCGCCGACGAATGCATTGAGCTCCATCGTGTCGAAGCGACCGTAGGTGAGGTCGGCGCCGGCCGTGAACTCCTGGCCAGGTTTGGCCGCGATGTAATTGATTGCACCGCCCGTGGAGTTCTGTCCGAACAACGTGCCCTGCGGACCCTTCATGACCTCGATCCGCTCGAGATCGAACGTGGCACGGCTCGCGAGGATCGGCAGCGGCAGCGGCACTTCGTCGATGTACACGCTGACCGCGGGGTATGCGGCGATCGAGGAGTCGTAGAACCCGATGCCGCGCAGGGTCAGGACGGGCGTGTTGTTGTTCGTCACGGCGAACGCGAGTCCGGGCACGGCCTGCGTCACGTCGCTCAGCGACGAGATGCGCTGGTTGGCGATGAAATCGCCGTCGAGCGCGACGACACTCTGGCCCACGTCGTTGATCGCCTGCTCGCGCTTCGTGGCCGTGACGACGACCTCCTCGAGCCCCGCCGGTGCCTCCTGCGCGACGGCCGATGCCGCGCCGGCGAGCAGGAGCGAAGCGGGCCACGCGGCGCGATGGCTGACACGCAATTTATCGGACATGTTCGTCGTTCCCCTGCGAATGCGTGGATCGTCAATGCGCGAGTGGATCCGGCCGCAATTGGAACTTGACCAGTTGTGGTCCGTACCCCTTTTCACCGTTCTCCTGGTGCCAGATGCCCATGCTGGCGTACGTCGCCCAGTACGCGCGGCCCTTCCAGCCTCCCTTCGGGTCGTCGATGCGACCGTCGAGCCACCGCGTGTAGAACCCGAGCGGGTATGGCACGCGGAAAGTCCAGAACCGTTGCGTCGTCGTATCGAGCGCCATCAGTGAATCGGACATGGTGCCGGTGACGACGGGCGTGTCACGGCCGAGTCCCAGGATGTCGAACCGGTCGATCCACGGCTGGTACAGGTAGTCCGTGTTGCCCTGCGACGCATCGACGCCCTGGAACGTCGGGCCTGGCGTCGTCAGGATGTCCCAGCCCTCGGGGCAATGCTGGCCCGTGGCGGCTGGCCCCTTCAGCGTGTTGCAGCGTCGTCGGTCGAACCGACCCACGTGACCATCGTCGAACGCGACCCAGGCGATCCCGGCCGAGTCGATGGCGACACCGCGGCCACCAAACGCGGCATAGCGGCCGTCGGCGAGCTTCGGTGGCTCGTACACTTCGGCGACGCAGGTGCGGGGCGGTTGCTCGCCGAGGTCGAGCCTGACGAGACGGCTCGGCACCATCGGCATGAAGCTGACGGCCCAGATGCTGCCGTCGACCGGGTTCGTGTCGATGCCATACAGGAACCGCTCGAATGACAATCGCGTGT
>DASUYI010000497.1:0-2404 GCA_036377475.1 Steroidobacteraceae bacterium
CAGCCCGAGCGTCGCTTGCCGTTGCGGATTCGCGAAATGAACGGGGGGGAAGGCTGCTGTAAGGTCGGACGACGGCGGTCCAACGGCCGCGGAGAACACGATGAAGCTTGCAGAGGCACTGCTGCAGGGACTGCTCGATCACGGCGTGCAGCAGTTGTTCGGCATCCCGGGCGATTTCGCCCTGCCGCTGTTCAAGGCGACGCAGGCGTGGGGCAAGCTCCCGCTCCACACGCTGAGCCACGAACCCGCGGTGGGCTTCGCCGCCGACGCCGCGGCCCGCATCGCCTCGGCGCCCGCGGCAGCGCTCGTAACCTACGGTGCGGGCGCGCTCAACATGTTGAACGCGGTCGCGTCGGCGTACGCCGAGCAGGTCCCGCTCGTCGTCGTCTCCGGCGCACCGGGAACGCACGAAGGCCGCGGCTTGCTCAAGCTGCACCACCAGGTCAAGACGCTCGACTCGCAACTCGCCATCTTCCGCGAGGTCACCTGCGACCAGACGCGTCTCGACGACCCGCGACGCGCGCCCGAGGAACTCGCGCGAGTGCTGGGCAGCTGCGTGACCTTTTCGCGTCCGGTCTACATCGAGTTTCCCCGCGACCTGGTCGACGCTCCGTGCGAACCGGTCCCGACGCTGCCTGCGCCCGGTTATTCGCGCGAGGCGTTGAGCGACCTCGTCGACGAAGTGCTCGAGCGCATCGAGCGAGCGCGCTCCCCGGTGATGATGCTCGGCGTCGAAGTGCGCCGATTCCGGCTCGAGGCCGACGTCGCCACGCTGTGTCGCACGCTCGGCATTCCGGTCGTGACCTCGTTCATGGGTCACGGGTTATTGTCGGACGACGCTTCGCCGCTCGTCGGTGCCTACCTCGGCACCGCGGGTGACCCCGCGATCACGCGCCTCGTCGAAGACTCCGACTGCCTGCTGCTCGTGGGCGTCACGCCGACCGACACGAATTTCGGCGTTTCGGCGCACGCGATCGCACCGCGTCGGGCCGTGCTCGCGCACGACCGCGCCGTCAGCGTCGGGTATCACCGTTACCCGAACATTCCGCTCGCCGCATTCGTCGGTGGACTGCTCGCACGGCTGCAGGAGCACCCGATCCCAGCGCGCGAAGTTCCGACGCTCACACAGCCCGCCCGATTCGACTTCGAGGCCGACGACAGCCCGATCACGCCGCTCGACATCTCGTTCGCTGTCAACCGCGCCTTCGCCCGGCACGGTTCGCTGCCGCTCGCCGCCGACATGGGCGACTGCATGTTCGCGGCGTTCGACATCGGGCACTCGGACCTCGTCGCACCGGGCTACTACGCCACGATGGGTTACGGCGTGCCGGCTGGGCTCGGGCTGCAGGCCGCGACCGGACGTCGCCCGCTCGTGCTCGTCGGCGACGGCGCGTTCCAGATGACCGGCTGGGAGCTCGGCAACTGTCGACGCCACGGCTGGGACCCGATCGTGATCGTGTTCAACAACCGGAGCTGGGAGATGCTGCGCCTGTTCGAGCCGGACTCGACGCTCTACGAACTCGACGACTGGAATTTCGCGGACTGCGCATCGGCACTGGGCGGCGACGGCGTCCGGGTCCGCACGCGTGCGGAGCTCGGGGCTGCGCTCGAGCGAGCCATCGCGACGCGCGGACGCTTCCAGCTGATCGACGCGATGATTCCGCGCGGTGCGGTCTCGCCCGCCCTGGCACGGTTCGTGGAGACGCTCTCCGCGCGGCAGCAGCGGAAATCGACGAGCCCGACCTGAGGCGCATCACGCGCAACGCGGCAGTGGGCGGGCGCGGCCGATGAATGTAGTACGCTCGCGCGGATGAGACAGGAGATTCGCGCGGGCCTCGCCGGGACCATCGGCAACACGCCGTTGATCCGGTTGCGCCGCGCCAGCGACGCGACCGGATGCGAGATCCTCGGCAAGGCGGAGTTCCTGAATCCGGGCGGGTCGGTCAAGGACCGTGCCGCGCGCGGTATCCTCGACGACGCCGAACGGCGCGGCCTGATCAAGCCGGGCGGCACGCTGGTCGAAGGTACGGCCGGCAACACCGGGATCGGCTTCGCCCATCTCTGCAATGCACGCGGCTATCGGTGCGTGATCGTGATGCCCGACAATCAATCGCCCGAAAAAGCGGCGTGGCTGCGCACGCTCGGGGCCGACGTGCGGATCGTCAGGACGGTGCCCTACTCCGACCCGGATCACTACCAGAAACTCGCGCCGCGCATCGGCGCGGAATTGGGCGCCGCCGTCGGCAACCAGTTCGACAACACCGCGAATCGCGACGCGCACTATGCGACGACCGGTCCGGAAATCTGGCGCGACACCGAAGGTCGAGTCGACGCGTTCACCTGTGCGACGGGTACCGGAGGCACGCTCGGCGGCGTCTCCCGTTACCTCAAGGAACAGAAGCCG
>DASUYI010000498.1:0-2176 GCA_036377475.1 Steroidobacteraceae bacterium
CACTTTCGCGCCGTCTTCCAGGCTCACGATGGCGCCCGGCGGCAACGCGTACACCGCCGGAATGTCGGTGTTCGCGAACGTCACTTCCTTGCCCTTCGCATTCGTCAGGCGCACGACCGGACGCAGATCCTTGCCGCCGCTCGAGCGCTGCTTCGGATCCATCACGACCGTGCTCGACAGGCCCGTGACCTCGTCGACCTGGCTTTGCACCGTCAGGCCTTCGATGAAGTCCTGGAACTTGATCAGGCCCGCCACTTCGGTCACGACCGGGTGCGTATGCGGATCCCACGTGGCCACGATCTGGCCCGGGCTGATCGGATCGCCGTCGCTGACGGTGATGACCGCGCCGTACGGGATCTTGTAGCGCTCGCGCTCGCGACCGAATTCGTCGATCACGCCGAGCTCGCCGGAGCGCGAGGTCGCGACCCAGTGGCCCTTCTCGTGATGCACCGTCTTCAGGTTGTGCAGGCGCGCCGAGCCCTTGCCCTTCGCTTCGACCGAGTTCGCCGCTGCAGCTCGCGACGCCGCGCCACCGATGTGGAACGTACGCATCGTCAGCTGCGTGCCCGGCTCGCCGATCGACTGGGCCGCGATCACGCCGACCGCCTCGCCCAGGTTGATGCGATGACCGCGGGCGAGATCGCGCCCGTAGCACTGCGAGCACACGCCGTAGCGGGTCTGGCAGGTAATCGGTGAACGCACCTTTACCTGATCCACGCCCTCCTGCTCGAGAAGCTTGACCAGCTTTTCGTCGATCAGCGTGCCAGCCGGCACTACGACTGCTTCGCCCGACGGCTTCAGGATGTCCTCCGCCGCGACGCGACCGAGCACGCGCTCGCCGAGACCTTCGACGACGTCGCCGCCTTCGACGATCGGATTCATCGTCAGGCCGTTGGTCGTGCCGCAATCCGGCTCGGTGACGACCAGGTCCTGCGCCACGTCGACGAGACGACGCGTCAGGTAGCCCGAGTTCGCAGTCTTCAACGCCGTGTCGGCCAGACCCTTGCGGGCGCCGTGCGTGGAGATGAAGTACTGCATCGCGTTGAGGCCTTCACGGAAGTTCGCCGTGATCGGCGTCTCGATGATCGAGCCGTCCGGCTTCGCCATCAGGCCGCGCATGCCGGCCAGCTGACGAATCTGGGCTGCGCTACCGCGCGCGCCCGAGTCGGCCATCATGTAGATGGAGTTGAACGACTTCTGCTGGACCGCCGCGCCCTTCGCGTTGGTGACGTCTTCGACGCCGAGCTTGTCCATCATCGCCTTCGCCACCTGGTCGTTGGTGCGCGACCAGATGTCGACGACTTTGTTGTAACGCTCGCCGTTGGTGACGAGACCGGAAGCGTACTGCTCCTGGATCTCCTTCACTTCGCGCTCGGCCGAGCCGAGGATCTTGTTCTTCTGCTGCGGCACGACCATGTCGTCCACGCCGATCGACACGCCGGCGCGGGTCGCGTAGTGGAAGCCCGTGTACATCAGCTGGTCCGCGAACACGACGGTCTCTTTCAGACCGACGGTGCGGTAGCACAGGTTGATGCAGCCCGAGATCGCCTTCTTCGTCATGTCGCGATTGACCGCGTCGAACGACATGCCGCGCGGCAGGATTTCCGACAGCAGCGAACGGCCGACCGTCGTCTCGACGACGCGGGTCAGCGGCTTGTAGCTGCCGTCTTCCTGGCGCACGTGCTCGCCGATGCGGACCTTCACCTTCGCCTGCAGATCCGCGGCGCGGCTCTCGTAGGCGCGATGAACTTCCTGCACGTCGGTGAACACCATGCCCTCGCCCTTCGCGTTCACGCGCTCGCGAGTCATGTAGTACAGACCGAGCACGACGTCCTGCGACGGCACGATGATCGGATCGCCGTTGGCGGGCGACAGGATGTTGTTCGACGACATCATCAGCGCGCGCGCTTCGAGCTGCGCTTCCAGCGACAGCGGCACGTGCACAGCCATCTGGTCGCCGTCGAAGTCGGCGTTGAACGCCGTGCACACCAGCGGATGCAGCTGGATCGCCTTGCCTTCGATCAGCACCGGCTCGAACGCCTGGATGCCCAGGCGGTGCAGCGTCGGCGCGCGGTTCAGCAGCACGGGATGCTCGCGGATGACTTCCTCGAGGATGTCCCACACTTCCGGACCTTCGCGCTCGACCATGCGCTTGGCGGCCTTGATCGTCGAGGCC
>DASUYI010000499.1:0-3274 GCA_036377475.1 Steroidobacteraceae bacterium
CAGCTCGGCGATCTGCTGCACGCTGTCGAACCGTCCGCCGCGCTGCACGCGCGCGGCGACCAGCCGGTCCGCGGCCTCCTGTGACAACCCTTTCACCAGTCGCAGCCCGAGGCGCAGCGCAGGCTCGCCCGCGCCGGAGACTCGCTCCAGCGTGCAGTCCCAGTCGCTCGCCAGCGCGTCGATCGGCCGCACCGGCACGCCGTGGCGCTGCGCGTCCTGCACGATCTGCGACGGCGCGTAGAACCCCATCGGCTGGCTGTTGATCAGCGCGCCCGCAAACGCCGCGGGTTCGTGGTGCTTGAGCCACGCGGACACGTAGACCAGCAGCGCGAAGCTCGCGGCGTGGGATTCCGGAAAGCCGTATTCGCCGAAACCGAGGATCTGCTGGAAGATCCGGCGCGCGAACTCGTCGGGGTAGCCGCGCTCGCGCATGCCGCGGATCAACCGCTCCTCGAAGGGGCCGAGCCCGCCCTTGCGTTTCCACGCGGCCATCGCACGCCGCAGCTGGTCCGCCTCGCCCGGCGTGAACCCGGCCGCGACGATCGCGAGCTGCATGACCTGCTCCTGGACGATCGGGACGCCGAGCGTGCGCTTCAGCACGCCCTCGACCGCATCGCTCGGGTACGTGACGGCCTCGAGCCCGGCGCGGCGGCGCAGGTACGGGTGGACCATGTCGCCCTGGATCGGGCCGGGGCGGATGATCGCCACCTCGATCACGAGGTCGTAGTACGAACGCGGCTTCAGGCGCGGCAACATCGCCATCTGCGCCCGCGACTCGATCTGGAACACGCCCACGGTGTCGGCGTGCCCGATCATGTCGTAGACGGCGGGGTCCTCGGCGGGGACCTCGGCGAGCGTCCAGCGCTGGCCACGGCAGCGATGCACGAGATCGAATGCGCGACGGATGGCCGTGAGCATGCCGAGCCCGAGCACGTCGACCTTGAGCAGGCCGAGCGCGTCGAGGTCGTCCTTGTCCCATTCGATCACCGTGCGCGCGGGCATCGCGGCGTTCTCGACGGGCACGAGTTCCTCGAGCAGTCCACGCGCGATCACGAAGCCGCCGACGTGCTGCGACAGGTGCCGCGGAAAGCCGAGCAGCTGTCGCGCGAGCGTGAGCACCCTGGCGAGCACGGGGCTGTCGGGGTCGAGACCCGATTCACGCACCCGGCCTTCGTCGATGCGGCTGCCGTCCCACCACTGCATCGATCGCGCGAGCGCGTTGACCTGCAGCGGGTCGAGCCCCATCGCCTTCGCCACGTCGCGCAACGCGCTGCGCGGCCGATAGCAGATCACGGTCGCGGCAAGCGCCGCCCGCTGCCGGCCGTACTTTTCGTAGACGTACTGGATCACCTCCTCGCGGCGCTCGTGCTCGAAATCGACGTCGATGTCCGGCGGCTCGTTGCGCTCCTTGGAGATGAAGCGCTCGAACAGCAGCGACATGCGCGCGGGGTCGACCTCGGTGATGCCGAGACAGAAGCAGACGGCGGAGTTGGCCGCGGAACCGCGGCCCTGGCAGAGGATGTTGCGCGAGCGCGCGAAGCGCACGATGTCGTGCACGGTCAGGAAAAACGGGTCGTAGGCCAGCTGGGCGATCAGCTCGAGCTCGTGCTCTACCGCCTGACGCGTCGCTTCGGGCACGCCCTGCGGCCAGCGGTGCCGCATGCCCGCTTCCGTCAGCGCGCGCAGCCAGCTTGCCGGCGTGTGGCCTTCGGGCACGATTTCGCGCGGATACTCGTAGCGCAGCTCGTCGAGCGAGAACGTGCACCGCGCGGCGATGTCGAGCGTCGCCGCCAGCAGTTCGGGCGGGTGCAGTTCCGCGATGCGCGCGATCGGGCGCAGGTGCCGCTCGCCGTTCGGATGCAGCGCGAGGCCGGCCTGCTCGACCGTCGTGCCGAGCCGCGTCGCGGTCAGCACGTCCTGCAGCGCGCGACGGCCACGCGCGTGCATGTGCACGTCGCCGGCGGCGACGAGCGGCAGCGCCAGCTCCCGTGCGAGCGCCTGCAGCCGCTCGAGCCGGCGACGGTCGCGCCCGGTCGTGAGCAGTTCGACCGCGAGCCAGGTGGGGAACCGCTCCGTGAGCCAGCGGGCTTCGGTAGCGTCCGGCGTCGTGCCCGGTAGCCAGAGGCACAGAAGACCAGCGGATAGCGGATAGCGGATAGCGGTTAGTGAAGAAGCCGCCGACGCAGTCGGCCGTTCCTCTCTTCCACTATCCCCTATCCCCTGTCCCCTATCCCCTTCGTTTGTGCCCCTGACGATTTCGTCGAAATCGTCCCGGCACAAACGGTAACTGCCCTTCGGCGCGGCCCGGCGGCCACGCGTGATCAGGCGACAGAGCCGGCCGTAGCCGGCGCGATCCTGCGCGAGCAGCACGCAGCGCAAGCCATCGTCGAGCCGGAACTCGGCGCCGACGATCAGTTTGAGGCCGTGGTCCTTCGCGGCGACGTGCGCACGGACGACACCCGCCACGGAGCATTCGTCGGTGAGCGCGAGCGCGGCGTAGCCGAGCTGCGCGGCCCGTTCGACCAGTTCCTCCGCGCAGGACGCGCCGCGCAGGAACGTGAAGTTGGAAAGGCAGTGCAGTTCGGCGTACACGGCTCAGGCGAACCAGCCATGCAGGAACCATCCTGCCGGATCCGTGCCCCGTCGATTGCAGAAGACCCAGAGTCGCGCGCCGTGGCGGTTGCGTGCCACGTAGTAGTCCCGCGCCACATCGCGCCCGTCCCACCAGCCCGACTCGATACACTCGGGGCCTTCCTCGAGCTCGAGCCGGCGCGCGTCGCAGGGTTCCGGCACGTCGAGCAGCCAGAGCGGCCTGAACGGGCCCTCACCCGTGCTGCGCACGACCTTTCCCAACGCGTCGGAAGCGGTAGGCTCGGCTGCACGCCAGGCGGCCTCGGGCCGATGCTCGGCGACACACGCGAGACCGTGCACGGCCTCGTGGCCGAGCCGCGCGCGCAGCCGCTCGATCAACTGCGGCAGGTTTTCGCCCGACTCGCGCCGGTCGTGCGCGAACAGTTCCGCCGCTTCCGACTGCAGGTCGAGCAGCGGGCCGCTCAGCAGTCGCACGCTGCGGACGGGCTCGGGCAGCTCCAAGCGCGCGAGCCGCTCGCGCAGCAGGTCCTGCATGCGCTGCGACTGCGCGCCGATCGGCTCGACGAAACGCAGGCGCACGCGCGTGAGCGGCGATTGGCGGTGACGCAGCTGCACCTCGAGCGCCTGCACGCCGCGGGTGCGCTCGCGCAGGAAGCGGCAGAGCTCGGTGAGCATCGGTTCG
>DASUYI010000500.1:0-16764 GCA_036377475.1 Steroidobacteraceae bacterium
CGGGCCCGCAGCGCCTGCTGCTCGCCACACTCGAGTCGGGGAGTTTCATGCGCAAGGGCGGCCTCGCGCCCGTGCGGTTCGGCGCGCGCATCGTGTCGTCGGCGCAGCCCGGCTTCGAGACGCGCGCGGTCGTGCCGTTCCGGCTCGACCTGCTGTCGAACCTCAACGTGCTGACGCTGCGCATTCCGCCGCTGCGCGAGTACGCCGAGGACGTGCCGGAACTGCTGCGCTACTACGTCGACCGACTCGTCGACGACGACCGCCTGCCGTTCCGGCGCTTCGGCGTCGCCGCGCAGAACCGGCTGCGCAACTATCCGTGGCCCGGCAACATCCGCGAGCTCAAGAACCTCGTGCACCGGCTGCTGATCCAGGGCGGCTCCGAGGAAATCCGCCTGGAGGAGATCGAGCAGGAGATCGCGTCGCAGGCGCCGGTCGACGAGCCCCTGGTCAAGCAGGACCTGCTCGCGCTGCCGCTGCGCGAGGCGCGCGAGCACTTCGAGCGGGCCTATCTCACGCAGCAGCTGCAGCTCTGCGGCGGCAAGGTCGGCCAGCTCGCGAAGCGCGTCGGCATGGAGCGTACGCACCTGTACCGCAAGCTCCGCAGCCTGGGAGTGGACTTTCGTCAGTCCGAGGACTGACGAAAAGTGTCTAGCGGGTAGTGTCGAGCGGTTAATAGGAGCCGCAGCGCGGCCGCTTCGACTATCCGCTATCCGCTTCCCTACTGCCGCGCAGGGAAGTCTTCCATTGCCGACGCGACGGCCTGTGCGATCGCGGCCGGCTCGACGCTGCCCTTGGTGATCTTCTTCGACACGCGGCCCTGCCAGACCTCCGCGTTGCGCGCAGTGTCGATCGCGTGCACGACCAGCGTGCCTTCCTTGTAGTTGCGCACGCTCGGACTGCCGACGTTCACCGAGCCGCCGACGTTGCCGCCGCCCCAGCCGCCTACGCCGATGCCGACGCGCACCGGATTGTTCTCGAGCTTGTCGGCGCTCGCGGTTTCGTAGGCGATCCGCAGGTCCGGCGTGACGCCGGCCGGGGCCTCGCTGTACCCGCGTTTCTTCAATTCGTTCGCGATCGCTGCGCGGAGGTTGGAGTCCAGCAGCTTGAGCGGCGCATCGTCGGACGCCGGCGTGACGCCCGCGTTCCAGCCGAACGTCTGGTACGAGGCGAAGTTGGCCTGCGGATCGCGCATCGATTCGGGCTCGGCGGGCGATGACGACGTGCACGCGGCAGTCAAGAGCGCGATTGCGAGCAAGACGGCGAATTGTCGACCCGTGGCGGACACGAGCCGCGCGCCGTCCGTCGCGCGTGATCGTGGTCGGATGCTGCGAGAGTTCGAGTCGTCCATGAGTCGTCTCCTCTCCTGGCCCCGCGACGGCCGGCGTGTCCCTGCCGCGGCGACTATTTCGTCTGGGCCACCATGTATTCGACCGCGTTGACGACGGACTGATCCGTGAGATCGGTGCGGCCGCCCTTCGGCGGCATGAACCCCGCCTTGCCCTGGTAGCCGTCGATGGCGTGCTTGTTGAGCGTCTCGACGCCCTGCGCCAGCCGGGGACCCCACGCGGCCTTGTCGCCCGTCTTGGGCGCGCCGGCCAGGCCTTCCCCGTGACAGGCCGTGCAGACCTGCTGGTAGACCTGGTCGCCGGCCATGTCGGTGGCTGCTGCGGCCGCGGCCGCGGCAGGCGGGGCGAGCGCAGAGTTGTCCTGCCCGGCCACGGCGACACGCGCCACCGGATGGATGCGCTCCGACGTTTCCTGCCGGCGCAGGGGATCATCTTCGTTGACCCGCTTCGCCGTGCGGTCGGAGACGATGCCCGCGAGGATCATCAGGCCGATGGTCACGGCGGCCAGGATGCCGAGGACCAGCATGAAGGTGTCGAAGAACTTGCGATCGTGGGCAGCGCTCACGTGACGAACTCCGGGAGGCTCAGCGGTTGGACGGGGTCGCAAAGTATAACCCGCTGCCCGTCCAGGGCGCGCCGGCCTCGCCGCGGCACGCTCCGGCGCAAATGGACGGGCGCGGCAGCGAAGGCTATGATTCCGGCCCCTTTTCGGGTCCGACCGTGCGCCCGTAGCTCAGTTGGATAGAGTGTCGCCCTCCGAAGGCGAAGGTCACAGGTTCGAATCCTGTCGGGCGCGCCACTCCCGCGTGGTGTATTCCGATCACATGGTTTACACCTCATTACGCCCGCATAGGTAACGCTCCAGCCCGTAGGGGCGTTCGGCGCTTTCCATACTGTTATCGCCAAGCGCACGCACGGGCCCTGGGACCCGGCGCGAGGGCGCGCAACGCGCCTGGGTGAAGCCCCGACCGGCCCCACGAAATCCGGACGGAATGGTGACGGATCGCTGACCACTCCGGTCGCGCACACCCATACGCTGGGCACCTCGAGTTCAGACGTCTTGTGTGTCCGACGCGCGCATTGCCCCAAGGCGCCACGACTCCCTCGCTGGCAAGCACAACATCCAGAGCAGGTCCGACCCAATGAGAATTTCATCGCTCGCCGTGGCGCTCGTCGCCTTCGCATGCCCGCTGCTCGCGAGCGCCCAGGACGAGAGCGTGCAGGTCCAGAGCATCCGTGCCGACGAGCAGATCATCCTGAGCCAGATCATGACCGACAAGCGTGCGGTCTACGCGCAGTCGTTGCAGCTCACGGACGAGGAGAGCCGCGCGTTCTGGCTCGTCTACGACGAGTATGAAGCCAAGGTCAAGAGGATCGACGACCGGTTCATCCGGCTGGTCGACGACTACGCGGCGAAGTATTCGACCATGACCGACGCCGACGCACGGCAGATGCTCGCTGCGAAGATGAAGATCGACAGGGACCGCATGGCGCTGCAGCAGGCGTACACGAGGAAGATCGCCAAAGCGGTGCCGGCCATCAAGGCGCTGCGCTATGCGCAGGTCGAGTCGCGCATCGACAACGAACTGCAGCGCAAGGTCATGCAGGTGGTGCCGATCGTCCCGTGAACCGCGGGTCGCGCACGATTCCAATCCTCACGGAGCCATTCCGATGACGTTCGACATCCGCACAGCCGTCTTCGCCCTGGCAGCGTGTGCCGCGCTCGGTGCGCCGTACGCCGCGACGGCGCAGTCCACCCACGACGAGCAGCAGCGCCTGATCGCGCAGATCCAGACCGACAAGCACGCCATCGTGCTGAAGACGCTGGCGCTCGACGACGCGCAGGTGGCGGCCTTTACGCCGATCTACGACCAGTACCAGGTCGAGCGCAAGAAACTGTTCGACCGCGCCGCCGACCTGCTGGAGCTGTACGCGTCGAACTACGAGTCGATGACCGACGCTGCGGCGCGGCAGGTCCTGAAGGACTGGTTCGCGCTGCAGGACGACGAGGTTGCCTTGACCCGCAAGTACGCCAGGCAGTTCGGGAAGGTGCTGCCGCCCGCCAAGGTCGTCCGCTTCGTGCAGGTCGAGAACAAGCTCGACACGCTGGTGCGGCTGAAGGCCGTGGCCAACATTCCGCTTGCCCGGTAATCGAACTCCGGAGGCGACGATCGCCATGTCCCATTCCAGGCTCCTGCGCCGGCTCGCGGCGCCGGCGACGCTCGCGGCCGCGGCGCTCCTCGTGGCGGCCTGCGCCACCGGGCCGGAGGTCCGCGCCGATTACGACCATTCCGCGGACTTCGGCCAGTACCGCACGTACGGCTTCGTCTCGCCGGCGGCGGCCTCGCCGATCAGCCGGCCCGAATTCAAGTCGCTGGCGCTGCAGACGATCCAGAGCGCCGCGGCGCGCGAGATGGAGTCGCGCGGCTACCGGCCGTCGTCCACGCCCGACGTGCTGCTCGACTTCAACGGCAAGCTCGAGGAACGGATCGACATCGAGTCGACGCCGGGGGGCATGTACGGCCCGGGCTGGGGTTACGGCGGCTGGTACGGTGCCCCGTGGGGCGGCGGCCAGGGCGTGACGACGCGCCACTACAAGGTCGGCACGCTGGTGATGGACATCATCGATCGCGACAAGCGCCAGTCCGTGTACCAGGGCGGCGTCGAGGGCATCGTGTCGAAGCAGATGCTGCGGGACCCGGGCGCGTCGCTCACGGACGCCGTGGCGCGCGTGTTCGAGGGGTACCCGTTCGTCGCCGGCCAGGCCCTGCCGGTCGCGTCGGTCGACCGGAATAAGTGATCCACGAGCGGCGCTCCGCGTCCCGCTGCCTCAACGCCGGTGTGTACGTCACCACGCGCCGACGAGCGAGGCAATCCACGCTGATTTGAACGGTGCGTTGCGAAGATCGGGCGTACTGGTCCGCTCGATCGACGCGTGCAGCGATTCGAGTCACGGGACCACCGTTCGAGTGTCGCAGACGAAATCCGGACGGAACGACGACGCAACGCTGACCACTCCAGTCTCCCGCATCAATACGCTGAGCCCACTTCAAGTTCGGATGTCTCGAGGATCTGGAGGGTTTGTCCATGCGTGACGAAAATCTGTGGTACCTCGCTGCCATTGTCGGCGGACTGGTGGCGGGACTGACCGTCTTGTTTGCGTTGCTCCATCGGGCACTGGAACAACCCGTCGCGTTCTAGTAGTGGACTGGCTTCCCTGGTGGTATGCGCGTCCGGTTGGCCAGCACATGACGACAACGCGGCAGGCCGAAGCGATGTTTTGCTGCGTTCGATCTCAAAGCCACAAACCGCATCCTCGAGACGATCAGGTTCTGACCGTCAAGACGACCCCGTAAAAGGGTCCCGTCGACTGTTCCTGTTTCTCTCGACGCGGAGAGGTTTGCGCGGTCCGCGGCGCGCAAGTCGATCGACGCGATCCAACGCGAACGTGCCCTTGGTGCGCACCTGGAACTTGCGGGCGGCTCCGAGCCCGAGCGAACGCCGTTCTGGAATGTTGCCAGGAGTCAGCGCAGGATTCTGAACCGGGCAGTCCCCGGGGCCGCCAAGCAACGCCCTGAACCGCCCGGCCGGTCCCGCGATGAACCTGTCGCCGAAACAACGAGACGTGCTCGAGCGCTATGGCCTTGCCATGGCTCTGACGGGGCTCGCGCTGCTCATCCGCGCGCTGCTGCCCGTGCCAGTTGGCACGACGATCTACCAGCTTCCACTTGCAGCGGTGGTCCTGAGCGGCTGGCTCGGCGGGCGCGGGCCGGGCTTGCTGGCGACGTCTTGCAGCGTAGCGGTCTTGTGGTACTGGTTCATCCCTCCCGTGGGAACGTGGGAGATAGCGCCTGAATTCATGCTGGCCTTGTGCATCTTCGTCGCGCTGTGCCTGCTGCTCACTGAACTGGGCGAAGCCCGGTGGCGCGTCAAGCGCGCGCTGGAGGCGAGCGAGCGGCAGTTCCGGCTCATGGCCGAAACGGTCCCGGAAGTGCTCTTTCTGCAGTCGGTCCAGCCGGCGCAGCTGCTGTACGTGAGCCCGCGATACGAGGAAATCTGGGGCCGCGCGGTCGGCGACCTGAAGAACTCGATGACGGGCTGGCTCGACGCCATTCATCCCGACGACGAGGGCGCTGTGCGCTCGACGTACCAGCGGTGGCTTTCCGGTGAAGGAGGCAGCCGGATCGACGCGACCTTCCGGATCGTCCGCCCCGACGGCGAGACGCGCTGGATCCGCGGCCGCGGTTCCCTGATCCGCGACGAGCAGGGCAAACCGTACCGTGGCAGCGGCGTTGCTGCCGACATCACCGATGAAAAACACACGCAGGACGCGCTTGCGGCGGCGCAGGCGGAGCTGCGCGCGCGACAGGAAATGCTCGACCTCGCGCAGAAGGCGGCACGCGCAGTGGCGTTCGACTGGCACATCGGCGCGCGTGAAAGCGAGAACTCCTGGTCACCCGACCTCGAGGCGATGTATGGCCTCGACCCCGGCGCGTTCGATCGAACGTTCGAGGGCTGGAAGAAGCTCGTGCATCCCGACGACTGGCCATCGGTGAAGGTGGCGATCAGGCGTGCGCAGCAGACAGGCGATATCGCAGCCGAGTACCGGGTCATTTACAAGGACGGCTCCGTGCACTGGTTGCAGGCCAAGGGACGCATGTTCAGCGATGCCGAGGGCCGACCCGACCGCATGGTCGGCTTCATGATCGACATCACGGACTGGAAGCATGCCGAGGAAGAGTTGCGCGCCACCGAAGCACGCTTCCGGACTTTCGTCGACCATGCGGCAGACGCGTTCTACCTGATGGATGAGCAACTGCGGATCGTCGACGTCAACCGGCAGGCGTGCCAGAGCCTCGGCTGGAATCGCGAGCAGTTGATCGGAATGCATCCGCGTGAGTTCGACGTGGGACTGGACGAAGCGTCCATCGTACGGCTTGCGCAGCGGACGGCTGCTGGGGAGATCACGACGTTCGAGACGCGACATCGACGCAGGGACGGGTCCGAGTTTCCCGTGGAGATCCGCACGGCCACGTTCAGGCAGGCGGGCAAGCTCTTCTATCTGTCGCTCGGGCGCGACATTACCGAGCGCAAGCGCGCAGAGGAGCGGTTGCGCGAACAGGAGGGTGCGCTGCAGACGGCCCGGATCGAACTGGCCCGCGTGTCGCGGATCACCACGCTGGGCGAGTTGAGCGCTGCGATCGGCCACGAGGTCAGCCAGCCCCTGGGAGCGATGATCGCGAGCGTCGGCGCCTGCACGCGCTGGCTGGCAGCGGAGCCACCGAACATTGCAGAAGCCCGGGCGGTGCTCGACAACATCGCGGCCGACAGCCAGCGGGCGCGCGAGATCATCGCGCGCATCCGTGCGCTCACCAAGCGCCAGCTGCCACGCAAGGAGCTGCTCGACGTCAACCGCAAGGTCCGCGACGTCCTCCAGCTCGCCGACCACGAGTTGCGCAGCCACGAAATCCTGCTTCGGACCGAGCTCGACGAGACGCTGCCGCACGTGACGGGCGATCGCGTCCAGCTGCAGCAGGTGCTGCTGAACCTGATCATGAACGCGATCGACGCGATGAGAGGCATCGGCGATCGCCCGCGCGCGCTGACGATCGCTTCGGGACGGGACGGCGCAGACTCAGTGCTGGTCGAAGTACGGGATTCCGGCACCGGGCTCGATCCGAAGGGTGCCGAGCGGCTGTTCGAGGCCTTCTACACGACCAAGGCCGGCGGCGTCGGCATCGGCCTGTCGATTGCCCGCTCGATCGTCGAGGCGCACGGAGGGCGGCTGTGGGCGGGCCCGAACGAGCCCCACGGAGCCATCTTCCGCTTCTCCCTGCCGGTGGCGGAGGACGAACAATGACCGATGACCGACCCGTCGTCTTCGTCGTCGACGACGATCCGTCCATGCGCCGCTCGCTCGACTCCCTGCTGCGCTCGGTGTCGCTGGACGTGCATCTCTTCGCCTCGGCGCAGGAGTTCATGCACGCCGAGCGCCGGGATGCACCGGGCTGCCTCGTGCTGGACGTCCGGCTGCCGGGCATGAGCGGCCTGACGTTTCAGCAGGAGCTTGCAAAAGCGGGGATCGCGCTCCCGATCATCTTCATCAGCGGACATGGCGACGTGCCGATGACCGTGCGGGCGATGAAGGCCGGCGCCGTCGAGTTCCTGACCAAGCCGTTCGACGACCAGGTGCTCCTCGACGCGATCGATGCGGCGATCGAGCGCGATCGCGCAAGGCGCCGGGACGCGGCGAGTCTCGCCGACCTGAAGGCGCGTTACCGCGGTCTCACGGAACGGGAGCGCGAAGTCATGCAGCTGGTCGTCACGGGGCGGGCGAACAAGCAGATCGCGGCCGACCTCAACCTGAGCCTGGTGACCGTGAAGGTCCACCGCGGCCAGGTCATGCGCAAGATGCTGGCAAAATCGGTGGCCGAGCTGGTGCGCATGGCCGACCGGCTCGGCCTGCCCGCGTCCGTCCAGCCCCGTGGTCATACCAAAGTATAAGTGGCCGACGCCTGGGTCCAGTAGGGCTGGACCGTCGAGCGCGCTACCCTGACCTCCCAACGTGGAGACGAAATGGCCGAGGCGCCGCTCATCGCCATCGTGGACGACGACGCGTCGATCCGCAACGCGACACGCAATCTGTTGAAATCGGCGGGTTTCTCCACGGCTACGTTCGAGAGCGCCGCAGCCTTTCTCGCCTCGACCAGTCGCACGCGCACGGCGTGCCTGATCGTCGACCTGCGAATGCCCGGCATGTCGGGGCTCGAGCTGTACCAGGCACTGGTCGCGTCCGGCGAAGGCCTCCCCACCGTGATGATCACCGCCCACCCGGAAGACGCGACGCAATCGCGCGCACGCGGACTCGGCATCAAGTACTACCTCAGCAAGCCGTTTGCACCGGACGACCTGCTCGACTGCGTGAGCGCGGCGCTGGCAACGTCGTAGCGCCGGCATCGTATGCAGGACGTGTCGGTCAGCTCAGGGCACGGGCCATCGCGGGCGGCCGCAGCCACGCGAGCAAACGCTCGATCTGGTAACTGCGCGCTTCACCATAGAGGCACCACTCGCAGAAGTGCTCGCAGTTGTTGCTGAGGACCGCATACCGGTTCTCGCCGAGTCGCGAGCACGCTCGACGAATCACTTCCGCCGCGTCGTAAGACCGTCGTGCCGAGCAACGCGTCAAGATCCGGCGGCCACCGGCGAACAGCGAGAGCGACACTGCCTGCACGGGTCCGCGAATCAACCCGGAGGACAAGCCGGCGTAATGCACGACACGACCGCGACCGATGTAGATTCCGTGGTGCAGATAGCCGCGACGCGGCGACACGATGTGCGCGCCCAGCGGAGGCTCCTCGCCCTGCGCGAGAGGCCGATCCGAGAACCACTCGCTCGAGTACGTGGCCCATTGTGCGCCGCGTCCGCACGAAGCCCGAGCACTGTTCCTGGACACGGAAGGACTGCTGTCGAACATCGTCCACCTCGCATGTCGGAGCGGCTTCGCATTTGCACCGCTTCCCGCGTGTTTCCTGAGGCGAACGTACCCGCAGATGCCACGACCGGAAATTGTCAGTTGGCAGAATGCGGTGATACCGAAGTAGCAGTTGCTTGCGACTTGCAGCCGACGCGATTGCGCGATCGCAACCCTTTGTCACTCGTCGGTCGGGGATCGACATCCACTCCGTCCGCGCTTCGAGCCGACCGGCCGGGCGCTCGCCGCCATCGGTGAGTGGCATTTCCTGCGGATTTGGCGGCGTTACCGGACGTCAGGGGTGCTGCCATGCGCTGGCTGCGCAGGCTGTCTGCACGGATGTCCGGTGGGGGTCAGTCGAGCGCCTGCGCAAAGTCGTGCCGGCGCACGGGTTGCAGTACGTCGGGACGCTCCTCGGCGAGATCGATGAGCCACCGCAGCACTTTCCGGTAGACGTCCAGCTCGTCGGGGACCAGCCGCTCGCGCTCCAGCATGGCGCCGAATGCGCGAACGAGGTCGGCGATCACCGGGTCCCCATGGCACAGTGCCTTGACCGCTGCCAGCGTGACATGAGTCGAGCCACTCGTGCCGCTCCGCTCCACGGCGGTGGCGCTCTGGAACGGCGCGTCGACCGCAGTGCCGATGAAGCGATAGCCCCGCCGCGCCACCGTCGCGATGTAGCGCGGCTGCTTCGGGTCGTCGCCGAGCGCTGCCCGCACTTCGCTGATCGCCTGCTTGAGCACAGATTCGCTGACGAACCGATGCCCCCAGACCGCGTCGAGCAGCGCGTGCTTCGTCATGAGTGTGCAGGGCGTGCGCGCCAGTGTGCAGAGCACGGCGAACGGTGTCGGCGCGAGCGGCACGGACACACCCGCGCAGGTGAGCCTTGCATCGGCTTCGTCAAGCTCGAACCGATCGAAACGCAGCCGCACGACAGGGTGGTTCTGCATCATCATGGTACGGGCATCGCTCGTGGCGTCGATGGTCAAAGGCCCTCGCCACACCGGGGACTCACTGCACGGGGGGAGCACCGAGGAAAGGAGAGTTCCGGGCTGCTGTGGCGAGGGCGGAGAACATGGTGCAAAGCGTAGGCACGTGCCGCTCGTCCTGCCATTGCCCCCGGGTACACCGTTGTAATACACAGCGATCGGAGCACTGGCATCAAGGATCGCCGTCTCAGACCGTGGTATAGGCCGGCCCTGCGACTTTGCCGCCGCCGCGCTCACGCCGTCGACCAGGTCGTCCGGAGCCCAGGTGCGGCCTGTACGAGTTCGCGCGTGCGACTGGCCGAGCGAGATGAGCTGCGGCGTGGTCAACCGTATCCGTGGAGAAACCCGCCGCTGGCTTCCGTCGGCGGACACTGCCCAGCGGCCGCTAGGCGCTGGCGACTTTCACGACGTAGCCGCCCGACTTCTCGTCCTTCTCGAGTTCGAGCAGCTTGCGCGACTGCGCTTCCTCGAGCAGCTGGTTGAAGCTCCGGAAGCCGTGATAACTCTCGTTGAAGCCCGGCCGCTGGCGCTTCAGCGTCTGCTTGATCATCGAGCCCCAGATCTTGTCGCCTTCGTCGCGCTCATCGGCGAGCGCATCGATCGTCGCGAGCACGAGGTCGAAGGCTTCCTGTTTCTTCTCGGCCTCCGATTTCTTGCGCGAGGGCTGCCGGCGACCATGCGCCGTTGCTGCCTCGGGAGTGACTGGGCCGGCATCGCTGCCGAGCGCGGCGACGACGGCCGCCGGGGGCTGCTCGGAAGGAGTCTCGACCGCCGAGGCCGACGTCGGGCGCGGGGTCGAGGGCACCGGCGACCTGGACGTTGCGGCGGTGACCGTCTTGCGTCTCCCGCGCCGCTGCTCCTCCTTGCGCACGAGGTCGTCGTAATAGATGAACTCGTCGCAGTTGGCGATCAGCAGGTCCGAAGTCGAGCTCTTGACGCCGACGCCGATCACGATCTTGTTGTTCTCGCGCAGCTTGCTGACGAGCGGCGAAAAGTCCGAGTCGCCGCTCACGATCACGAACGTGTCCACGTGCGACTTCGTGTAGCAGAGATCGAGCGCGTCGACCACGAGGCGGATGTCGGCGGAGTTCTTGCCGGACATCCGCACGTGCGGGATCTCGATCAGCTCGAACGAGGCCTCGTGCATCGGCGCCTTGAATTCCTTGTAGCGCTCCCAGTCGCAGTACGCCTTCTTGACGACGATGCTGCCCTTGAGCAACAGCCGCTCGAGGACGACGTCGATGTCGAACCGGGCGTAGCGTGCGTCGCGGACGCCGAGGGCGACGTTCTCGAAGTCGCAGAACACTGCCATGTTGTTGATTGCGGGCTTGGCCATGCGGGGATGCTACACCCTGGTCGCCACCAGCGCGGCGGCAACGAACATCATCGCCGCAGCCACCCGATGCAGCGCGCGCTGGGCCCGTTCATTGGCGAAGAAACCGCGCGCCTGAGCTGCGAGCAGCGCGTACGCGGCGTTGGCGCCGCCGACGATCACGAGCTGCAGCACCGCGATCACGCCGAGTTCCGCTGCCGCCAGGTTCGCCAGGTCGACGAAGCCCGGCAGCAGCGCCGCGTAGAAGAGGATGGCTTGCACGTGGCCGAACATCAGCAGCAGTCCGGCGCCAAAATTGCGCCAGAAATGCGTCTCGTGGCCGGCGGCGTCGATCGACACCGCCACGCGAGGACGCGTGCGCCAGAGCGCGACCCCCTGCCAGAGCAGGTAGATCGCCCCGAGCCAGCGCAACACCGTGAACAGCTCGCTCATGGACTTCGCCGCCGCGGCCATGCCGGCCGCAGCGAGGCCCAGGAACAGCAGTTCGCCCGTGACCACCCCCGCATTCAGCGCGAGCGCGGGTTTCGCGCCGTCGGTGATCGCGCGAGCGACGATCGCGGTCACCGCCGGGCCGGGCGTCAGCGCGAACACCGCGAAGGTCGCCGCGAGCGCGACGAGGGCACCGAGGGTCATGCCCGGGGCGCTACAGCCAGCCCTTGCGACGGAAGTAGATGTACGGCACCACGGCGGAGACGGCCATCGCCACCAGCGCCATGGGATAGCCCCAGTGCTTGTCGAGCTCGGGCATGAAGTGGAAGTTCATGCCGTAGATGCTCGCGACCAGCGTCGGCGGCAGGAACATCACGGCCGCGACCGAGAAGATCTTGATGATGTTGTTCTGCTCGAGGTTGATGAGCCCGAGCACGGCGTCGAGCAGGAACTGGATCTTGGTGTTGAGGAACGACGCGTGGTCGGAAAGCGACTGCACGTCGCGCAGCGTCGACTTGAAGCGACCGCGCTGGTCCTGCGACAGCGCGACCACCGAGCTCTGCTGCACGTACATCAGGATGCGCTGGAAACTCACGAGGCTTTCGCGGGCCTTCGAGACCAGGTCGCCGTCGGCGCCGATCTGCTTGATGTGTGCGTGCAGGTCGGGACCGCTCGGAGCCACGCCGCCGTTGCGGGGAAAAATCGACATCGACACGGTGTCGAGTTCGAGTTGCACGCGCTCGAGCAGGTCGGCGATACGCTCGACGAACGCCTCGAGCAACCCGGCGAACAGCGTCGGCGCGGAGGTGCAGGCGGTCGGCGAGCGTTCGACGTACTGCATGAACCGCCGCACCGGGGTCGGGTCCACGTAGCGGTTCGTGATCATGCGGCCATTGGCCAGGATGAACGTGATCGCGCTGCTCTCGGGCCGCTCGCTGTCGAGTTTCGCGCCGACCGTGGCCGTCATGTAGACCGCGCTGCCTTCCTCGTACAGGCGGTTCGACGTCTCGATTTCCTTCATCTCGTCGCGCGTCGGCACGTCGACCGTGAGCAAGGCCTCGACGGCGCGCTCTTCGTCGGCTGTCGGCTCGAACAGGTCGGCCCAGAGGAACTCGTCCGGGAACGGCGCGGGCGGGACGTGTTCGACCCAGGTGTAGCCGCTGCCGGTGGGGATCAGGAGTCGAAGCATGCGAACGAACCGCCCTGCGAGGTGCCGGGCTTTTTAGCACAGACGCGAGCCACGCGGCGGGACGTCCCCCGCAGAAAAATCCTTCGCGCGGGATCGCCCGCGACGTCGTCTCAATGCACTTCGGCCGCGCGCAGCAGGTAAGTCACGTCCAGGGCAAACCCCGACGTGCTCCGGGCCCTGACGCGAAGCGTGTGAATGCCGGCGGGCACGTCGACGATCGCCCAGCGGCCCGCCGAGATCGTCGCGCGGTACAGGCCGTGCTTGAGACCGAAGAGGCCGTTGCGAGGCACCGTGAACGTGAACGCGGACTCGCCCGGCACCGCCGGCTGGTCGATCAGCGCTTGCGGCACGCCATTGAGCGTCGCCTCGACGAACGTGAACGAATCCCAGTCTGCGACGACCGCCTCGAGGCACTTCTGCTCGGTGAGGTTCGCATCGGGGAAGCAGAACGTGTTGTGCAACGGGATCAACACCCTCGAGCCTGCGGGCAGCGTGCACTCGCGCACGGTCCGCCCGCCGGTGTTGCCGGCAAGGAACCAGAGGTTGCCGCGCTGGCCGATCGTGCAGCGCTGGCCCGAGTTGTCGAGGATCGGATTGACGGACGACGGGATGGACAGGGCCCACTGCCACCACTCGTTGAGCAAGGCCGTCGGCGGCTCTTCCGCGCGCGCAGCGTGGGTTCCGGCGGTCAGCAGCAGGATCCCCGCGACGAGCAGCCGCGGGGCCGCCGCAAAACTCTTATGCATCGTGACGCTCCCTTCATGCGTTCTTTGTCATCTCGACGTTCGTGACGTCGTACCCCGTCCATAACGTCCCACGGGTCGGGTCTTATGTAAAGTCCGGGAGGCGTGGAAACGCCGGCATGAATGCGAGCCTCATAAAAAAGCCGCCCCGGTGAACCGGGGCGGCTTCCTGCAACGAGAAGGGTACTGCGCGCCTCGCTCAGCGAGTCTCTTTCGCGACCAGGGCGTTGACCACTTCGAACAGCTTGTCCTCGCTGCCGGCCATGCTCACGTCGGTCACGTACTTGCCGTTGACGACGATCGTCGGCGTGCCCGTGATCTTGTAGCGACGATTCAGGTCCTCGGCCTTCGCGACCTTGCTGTCCATCGCGAAGCTCGCGAACGTCTTCTGGAAATCCGCCTTGCTGACGCCGCGCGAAGTGAAGAAGGCCTCGATCTTGTCGGGCGCGTCGAGCCGGTTGCCCTTGACGTTGATCTCGCGCCAGATTTCCGGATTCAGGTTCGGCTTGCCGAGCAGCTCCATCGTGTAGAACACACGGGCATGCGTCTTGAGCACGTTGTTCCACGTCGCCGGCAGGCGCACCAACTCGGCATTGGCCGGTCGGCCGTTGCGGTTCCAGGCTTCGAGCTTCGGCTCGAGCAGGTAGCAGTGACCGCAGGCATACCAGAACACCTCGACGACCTCGACCTTGCCGGGCGCGACGCTGGTGGGTTGCGCGGGCTGCAGCAACTTGAAGTTCACGCCCTGCTGCAACTGGACCGCGCCCATGGCGCTGCCCGCGGCCGCGAGCATCGCGCAGGCGAGCAGGGCCTGCCGGAATCGGGAAACGACCGTTCGCGTATTCATGGTGGCTACTGACTCGCGGTGGCCGGCTTGGTTCAACGCAGGCCCTGCAGGTAGGAGGCGACCGCGTCGATTTCCTCCTCGCTCAGCCTCGACGCGACCGAGCGCATCATCGTGTTCGGGTCGGTCGCGCGCGCGCCCGATTTGTAAGCGCGCAACTGCAGCGCGGCGTACGTCGCGTGCTGGCCGCCGATCCGGGGATAGGCCGCGCCTGCGATGCCCGCGCCCGCCGGACCGTGACAACCGGCGCAGGCCGGCACGCCGCGGGCCGCGTTGCCGCCGCGGTACAGTTTCTCGCCGAGCTTGAGCTTCGACGGCTCCGTTTCGCCGGTCGGTCGCGGGGTCTGGGCCTGGAAATAGACCGCAAGGTCTTCCATGTCCTGGTCGGACAGGATCATCGCCATCGGCATCATCAGCGGGTTGTTGCGGTCGGTTGCCTTGAAGTGCTTCAACTGCTTGACGATGTAGCTCGAGTGCTGACCGGCGAGGCTCGGCCACTCGGGGTTCGCACTGTTGCCGTCCATGCCGTGGCACGCCATGCAGGTCGAAGACTTGGCCTGACCGGCGTCCTTGTTGCCGGCCGCAGCGGCACTGCCGCCCCAGCCGAGCGCGACGAACAGGCCCAACGCGGCGACGAAGTTCGCGGTCATATGTTTGCAACCACCCCGAAAACGGTCGAACGGGCGCCCGCGTGGGTCAGGCGCAGAAATGCCCGGCGGCACTGCGGCGGACCTGCCGGGCGAGCCGCAAATTGTACACTAAGGCCCATTTCGCGCATGGACCGGCAACTGCGCCGGCAAGCACTTCGCATGGCCGCTTATCCCCACGTTCGTTTCCTCACGAGCGCCAACAAACTCGACCAGTTGCCACCGGACGCGGGGGCGGAGGTGGCGATCGCCGGACGCTCCAACGCGGGCAAGTCGAGCGCGATCAATTCGATCGTGCAGCGCAAGGGCCTCGCGCGCACGAGCAAGAGCCCGGGCGCGACGCGGCTGCTCAATTTCTTCGAGCTCGAGCCCGCCCGTCGCATCGTCGACCTGCCGGGTTACGGTTTCGCCAAGGTGTCCGGCGACCTGCGCGCGCACTGGGGCACGCTGCTGCAGGGTTACTTCGCGAAGCGCGAGTCGTTGCGCGGCACGATCGTGGTGATGGACGTTCGTCATCCGCTCACCGAGCACGACTGGAGCATGCTCGAGCTCGCCTCGACGCGGCAGCTGCCGGTGCACGTGTTGCTTACGAAAGCGGACAAGCTCGGGCGCGGCGCGGCCGCCAATGCGCTGCAGGCAGTGCGGCGCCAGTTGCCCGGCGGCGCGGCGGTCACGGCGCAACTGTTCTCCGCGGTGGCGGGCACCGGCCTCGCCGAAGCGCGCAGTGCACTCGAGCGCTTGCTCGACGGGCGCGGAATAAAAGAAACCCCGGCGGGACCAGCGGATCCGGCCGGGGCAAGTAAACCCGGTATTGGGGGATGACCGGGCACACGTCGCGCCCAGGGAGGTAGGCCGACGCGGAGCGTCGTGGACGCTCGAAAAGTTAGAACGGGCGACCCCGCGAAAAGTTCCCGTCACGGGGCTGCGCACCCACCGTGCTGTCCGGGCCGCTTCGGGCCCTTTGCAACTCAAGTACTTACGTTTACAGGAACGTCCAGGTCACGCCGAGCGAGACCATGTCCACGGTGTCGGCGTCCGAAATGTCGAACTGCTCGTACTCGGCGCGCACGCCCAGGCTCCAGACGCGGAACTGGGCGCCGATGCCGTACGTGAGGTCGGTGCCGTCGTCGTTCGACTCCAGGTCGAACTCTGGCGCCGTGACGTCGGCCTCCCAGTCGATCACGCCGACGCGCGCGAACAGGTCCACCGGACCGACCGGCAGGAAGCCGACGGCGGAAAGCGTAAACCCGTTCACATCGGTCTCGATCCTGGTGCCGGCGACGCGGTCGTCACCGGAGCCCAGGTCGACGTAGTTCGCTTCGACGGCGAGCCAGTCCACGAAGCGCCACCCGAGGATGGCCTTGAAGCCGGTGCTGTCGACGTCGAAGTCGACGTCCTCGCCCGCGATCGTGTCCTCGAAGCTCACGCCGCTCTGGCCGACGCTCGCGCCGAGGTAGATGCCGTTGTCCACGGCGAAGGCAGGCGCGGCGGCGAGGCCGAGGACGGCGCTCGCGAGCATTGCAGTGGTCGTGCGCATGGATCGCTCCTTGATCATGGGGGTCAGAACTGCAGGCGGAAGCCGATGCCGTACGTATCGGCGTCGTCGGCGAACTCGCCCTCGATGCCGAGTGCGAACACGTCGGTAATGAACCACCGCGCCGCGATGCCGAACGAGGTGTCGTCCCCCGAATCCGAGAGGTCGACGTAGTTGACGACGCCTTCGAGCTCGAGCAGGTCCAACGGCCGCGCGCGGATGCCCACGCCGAGCTCATA
>DASUYI010000501.1:0-4606 GCA_036377475.1 Steroidobacteraceae bacterium
GGGGTTTCGCACCGCAACCAACTTGGGTGCTGCCACCGGTGTCCAACCCCGTCGACGCCTGACGTCAGGCCGCGCTTCGGGTTGACGAAGTCATTGGGTGCCCACCCGAAGGCGCAGGCGCTGAGTTTGGCGGACGCCGAAGGAGCGGACGGTCCCTGCGCTTACGCCGCAGTGTCTACGTGCGGCTCGAGCGGGAGGACCGTCCTGCCCGGCGCTACTCCGACCGATGTCAGCGATGGTCGATTCGCTTCTGCACCGAGCTGGCCATCACCGCCAGTGGACTGCTGACGATCGTGCGGATTTCGTTCCCGTGATCGACGATCACCATGCGCTCTTCGAGCGTGATGCCAGGCCCAGGTTGAAACAGCGTGATACCGGAGCAATCGGCATTGACCTGATACGTTCCGGAGCCGGGCCGGTCGGGGACGATTCCGGTGACAGAGCCCTTGATGTTGTCGACCTGCGTGAACCCGCCAGCCCCATCGTACGTCCGAATAATCACTCCGATGACGGTCTGGGTGCCGCCGCCTTGCGGAGGCGGAACGGGATTCGTGCCCTGCATCTGCCCGCCGTACGTGCCGCGTATCGTGGCCTCGGTGCAGCGAAAGCCCGACTCTTGCGCAATGGCGGTCCCGCCGCCCGTGGAGCCGCCGCCACTGATGATCAGGACGCCAGTCGCGATCGCGAGACTTGCCTTTCCTAGCATTTCATTTGCCTCCTGTTGACAGTCTTCGGCCAGAACACCGGTGTCCTTGTCGGCGCACCGTTACGACAGCTCGGGCGCGCGATCACCTTGATCGACGGATGGAGCGTTTGGCGTTGGTGGCAGGCGTGCCGCTCTCGCGGTCGACCGAGGCGCTCGTCGAACCAGATTCGGCAGTGCAGGGTCATCTAAGCCGAGAGTTGGTAGTTTGCCCGTACAGTGCACCGATCGCAGCGCAGCACGCAAGTGCGAGCTTGTTTTACAGGTGCCGTGCGGGTGAGGCACGGAGGGCGGCGCCTCCGGGCGACGGACAACCGGACGGTCTGCTCCGCGAAGTCGGGCAAGAATCGAAATTATTTTTCGGGCTGTCTGGCGTGCGAGGCCAGAAGCGGCCTCGATGGACGATAGCTGCACCGTCGGTGCTCATGGCGGCTCAGGCTTCCCGAAGACCTTCGCACCGCGTCCGCGACGGCTATGATGGCGCGATGAGGACCAGCATCCGCGTCCGCGACGCCGGCCCCGGCGACCTCGAGTTCCTCGCCCGCGGCAACGAAGCGATGGCGCTCGAAACCGAGCATAAAATGCTCGACGCGCGCACCGTCCGTCGCGGCGTCGGCGCGGCGCTCGCGAACGATGCACACGGCCGTTATTTCATCGCCGAGGACGAGGCGGGTGTGCCGCTCGGACAACTCATGGTGACCTACGAGTGGAGCGACTGGCGCAACGGCCAGTTCTGGTGGATCCAGAGCGTGTACGTGACGCCCGCCGCGCGTCGCCGGGGCGTCTTCACGGCGATGTACGAGCACGTGGACGCCCTCGTGCGCTCGACGGCCGGTGTCTGCGGCCTGCGGCTCTACGTCGAATCGGACAATGTTGCCGCACAGCGCACGTACGCGCGCTGCGGCATGCACGACGCGCGCTATCGCGTGATGGAAATCGACCATTCCGGCGCGATCACCGGCGCCGCAGCGAGGGAATGACCATGCTCAAGAACGGCACCCGTGCCCCGGAATTCGATCTCGCCGACCAGGACGGCAAGCGGCACACGCTCAAGTCGCTGCTCGCCGATGGCGCGTTGATCCTCTATTTCTATCCGGCGGATTTCACGCCCGGTTGCACCAAGGAAGCCTGCAGCTTCCGCGACCTGCAGAAGGACCTGGTGGCCGCCAGACTCCGGGTCGTCGGTGTGAGTCCGCAGGATGCGGAGTCGCACCAGCGCTTCGCCGCGAAGCACGGACTCAACTTCACACTGCTGGCCGACCCGGACAAGAAAGCGGTCAAGGCCTACGACGTGGACGGTCCGCTCGGATTCGGCGTGCGCCGCGGCACCTACCTGATCGACGCGGACGGCACGATCCGTGACTCGGTGCTCGCGGATCTGCGGATCGCCGAGCACGAGGCGTTCGTGCAGCGGGCGCTCGCGACCGGCGCTGGCCTTAAAAAATAATTAAATCATCAACTTGCTGGAGCTATTTCGATTTGACAAGAGATTCGCGTAACGGCCCGTAGCGCAGCCTGAGCACGCGGGTCTGGCCGGGACTCGGCATCACGACGACGTAGATTGCATCGAACTCGTCGTCCCGCATCGCGAGTGCCTGCCCGCTAAGCTGGTCGATCACGCCGGGCAGCGTCGTCGCATAGCCCACCACTACGACCGTCTTGCCGCGGTGCTCGCGCCGGATCCGCGAGGCCAGGCCCGACCAGTCGCTGCTCGCCAGCACGTTGATCGGCAGATGGAACTGGTTCGCGATCGACGCGGCCGTCTGCTGCGCGCGACGCGTGTCCGCCGCATACAGGTAGTCCACCCTGCGATCCGTCAGCACGTCGTCGAGCAGGCCGCCGAGCGAGGCAACGCGTTTTTCGCCCGCCGGGCTCAGTTCCGGATCACCGGACGTGCTTTCGCCGGCCTCCGCGTGACGCACGAGCACGACGACCGTGGTCTTCGCCCAGGTCCCCAGCCAGTAAACACCGGCCGCGCCCATCAGCACTGCCAGCAGCGGAAACAGCAGCGGCGCCATGAAGGGCCGGCGCCGAAGCCTCGTCAGCGGGTCCATCGGCGGATGATAGCGAAGCCTACCGGGCGGGACTGCGCAACTGCTCGAATTCTGGCGTCACGCGTTCGCGCAACTGTTGCGACTGGCCGATGCGTTCCAGGAACAGCGCAGGTAGACCGAGTCTTTGCGCGACGGCGTAGCCTTCTTCGGGACCCAGCACCATCAACGCCGTCGCGTACGCGTCGGCGAGTTCCGCGCGCGGATGCGCGACCGTCACCGAGGCAAGGCCGTGACGCACCGGCTCGCCAATGCGCGGGTCGATCGTGTGCGACACGGTCCGTCCGTTCGGCAGCCGACGGAAGTCGCGATAGCTGCCCGACGTCGAGACCGCGAGATCGCTCAGCGCCACGCCTGTGTATGCCTCGCGCGCTCCGGGCACCGGTCGCTCGATGGCGATCTGCCACGACGCACCGTCGGCGCGCTTTCCGGCTGCGCGCACTTCGCCCCCGATCTCGACCAGGTGGTCTGCAAATTTCGCGCGGGTGAGGCACCCGCTGATCCGGTCGACGGCGTAGCCCGGTGCGATGCCGTTGACGTCGAGCTCCAGGGGCGTGCGATTCTTGCGCACGGCTCGGTCGGGCGACGTGCGCAGCTCGAGCCAGGTGTAGCCGGTGATCGCCGCGGCATCGTGGATGAACTCGGGTGAAGGCGGCAGTTCGGGCGCCGCGTCCCGTTCGCCGCCAGGCCCGAAGCCCCAGAGCCGCACGAACGGCGCGATCGTGACGTCGAACGCACCGCCGGTTTCGACGCTCACGCGGTTGGCCGCAGCGAGCACCGCGAACAGGGGCTCCGACACGGGCATCCAGTCGGTCGAGACGCTGCGATTCAGCGCGGTGATTTCGCTCGTGGGCGAGTACGTCGACAGGTGTTCATCGACGCTTCGCAGGACGGTGTCGACACAGCGCTGCACGCGTGTCGCGCGCGCGTCACCCTGTGCCAGCCCCGCGATCGTGACGTGGTAGGTAGTGCCCATCGTGGGACCCGTGAAGCTGCGCATCGGCGCAGGTTCGGGCGCGCGCTCGCACGCGACGAGCAACGACAGCATCGCGCTCGCCCAGCAGCAGGTCACCGCGCAAGCGCGCTTGGTCCCGGTGTTATGTCGCATTACGTAAAGGTTACACCGCACGGCGCCCTCCGCTGCTCGGTGCGTTGCACCGTTCGCGGTCGCTGTTGTCCGACTCGTCGTCGCCGATGCAGGAACGTGTCTGCTTCGTCATTTCGCGTGGGAATTGTTGTCCGCCACGCTCCGAAGCGGTTCCATTTCCCGCGCAAAAAGCCCCGTATTTCGACAAAGTTCCAATCGCGCCACGGGGCGTGGGAGTGCGCGTGCGGACGTCGGCCCGGCCGTCCGGCAGCGGGTAGCTGGAACAACGAAGATGACGATCAAAGTGCTCAAGTCGCGGCTCGAGGCGCGCGTCGCCGAATGCCAGCATCTCGTGACCGCCATTCACCCGGACTTTCCCGCAGTGGACTGCACGCTGTTCACGCGACGGCGCGCCGCGGGCCTGGCCTTCGGCAACGAGCACCGCATTGCACTGAACGAGGTGCTGCTGCTCGAGAACCCCGAACCGATGTTGCGAGACACCGTCGCGCACGAGTTCGCGCACATCGTCGTCTGGTGGCGATACCTCCAGGACAAGAGTCAGGCCCCGCCGCGCGTCATGGTGCCGACGCCGAGCGCGCATGGCGCCGAGTGGCAGACCGTCATGCGTTACGTCTTCGACGTCGAACCGTCGCGCTGTCACCGCTTCGACACGAGCAACACCGGCGCGCGCTTGCAGCGTCGCTGGGAATATCGCTGCGAGTGCCAGATGCACCTGATCACGACGTCGAAGCACCGGCGCGCGCA